>CAYMGH010000076.1:0-4331 GCA_964389935.1 uncultured Gammaproteobacteria bacterium
GATTTTTCAATTGCCGATTAATAAGGTATAATTTGGTTTTTAATGAGTACTCCAGATAGGCTAATTACTCCGGAAAATTTCAGATTTTCTGTAGAGGTTGTACGTGTTGCTGGTAATAGAGGCCCCTGCGCAGGAGTAAACATGGCTTACATTGCAGCAACGCAAGTGTTGGATATTGTTGATGGTCGTGAAACTGTCTGGACTAACTGGCCAGTTGTTAACAACACCCCAGTCATGGAAGAATTCACTGAAAGAGGCTTACGCAGTTTTGACAATGATTGGAGCAGAGTTCCTAATCGCTCAATCGTTATATTTTCAGCCCATGGGGTAACACCCGAACATCACAAAATAGCTAGCGAAAAGAAATGTCTTGTTATAGATACAACCTGCCTGTTGGTTACTAAAGTCCACAATCTTGTGATAGAGGCTGCAAATGAAGGTGATAAAGTAGTCTATATCGGAGTTGAGGGTCACCCGGAAACAGTGGGTGTTTTGGGAGAATTGAAAGCTCTAGGTAAAAAGAGAGATCAGGATTTTGTGCTAATACAAGATCCAAGAGAGACCAGAAGCAAGTTATTTCGAGATGTAATGGGATTTGGTGAGGACTGGCTCGTTTATTCTCAAACAACTTTGATGCCTGATGAAGTAAAAGATGTAGAAGCAGCGCTAGGAGACAGGTTCCCCGATATTTTTATTCCCGACAGACTGGGTATATGTTATGCAACTTATAATAGACAAAAAGCTGTCGAAAAACTTATTGAATCCAGTATAGATTTGCTTCTAGTTGTAGGATCCCCAGAGAGCCATAATTCACAGATGTTAAAGCGAAAGGGCCTAAAATCAGGGGTTCCTTCATATTCACTTGATTATCCTAACCAATTGAAAAATCGCTGGTTTAATAATGTAACAAGAGTTGGTGTTACTTCCGGGGCTTCAGTTTTCGACCGCTTTATGCAACCAGTTGTTGATCGTATTGTAAGGGAAAGTCCTAACGCTAGGATTGAGAAACAAGAGCAGGTCAAAAATGAGAGAATGGATGCAATGTACCCACTACCTCAAGAAAGCCTTGACGCACTTAGAGCTAGGTATGCTGCTTAACATGGATTCTCGACAAGTCATTTTGGTGAATAAGGACGATAAAAAGATTGGTTATGGATCAGTAGAGATAGCTCATTCTGGGCGCGGTAAACATCATCGGGCATTTGTGACATTGCTTTTTGATTCTCAAAATAGGGTGCTTTTACAAAGGAGGAAGCATAAACTCTTTGACGGGTTTTGGGATTTCACGGCTATCTCCCATCCACTTCGAATAAACGGCAAAACCGAAACTTATCAGCAAGCTAGCGATCGAGCTTTAAAGAAAGAAATGGGAATTGAGCACGTTCAGGTTCGAAAAGTAGGAGCTTTTAATTATTTTGCCCGCGATGGAGAAAATTGTGAGAATGAATTCTGTGCAGTTCTTGTTGGTAATATCAATGGTCAAATCCAGGCAAATTCAAGTGAGGTCTATGATTATAAACGAGTACCATACGGTGAATTTATCAGTGATGTTAAAAATAACCCAACAACTTATACTCCCTGGGCAGTTAAAGCAATTAAAATTGTCAAAAAAAATATCAAGGGAGTATAATTTACTTTATCCCCTCGAGGGTTTTTTGAATGAAAAACGGCAAAAGTAATGGCAAAAGCGCAAACGGAAAGGGCAAATCTCCGTTCGGCCCAAACGTAAAACTTCCAAGACACATAGTATTAATTCCGGATGGAAATAGAAGATGGGCGAAAGAGAACGGCGTGCCGGATAAAGAGGGCCACAAGAGGGGATTTGACGTGGTTTTAGACGTTGCCCGGGCTGCTGACAGTTGGGGAATAAAGTATTTTACTGTTTGGGCTTTTTCGACAGAGAATTGGGACAGGTCTAAGCTGGAAATCGGGAACTTAATGCGCCTTTTTAAAATTGTTTTGGAAAAACATCTTAAGGAGTTTATTAAAAGACGCGTCAGAGTTGTTCATTTAGGAAGAAAAGACAGGCTGCCGAAATTTTTAAGGCTTACTTTGGAAAAGGTAATAAAATTGACTGAGAAAAACGACAGGTTTACTTTGAATATTGCTCTTGATTACGGCGGGCGGGATGAAATTGTGAGAGCGGTCAGAAAAATTGTTGCCGACGGGAAAGATCCTGATAAAATCGGTGAGAGTGAATTTAAAAAGTATTTGGATACTAATGGTGAACCCGAGCCGGATCTAATAATAAGAACATCCGGTGAGCAACGTTTGTCTGGGATGATGCCATTTCAGGCAGCTTATGCCGAGTATTATTTTGAAAAGTGCCACCTGCCGGATTTTAACAGCGAAAAGTTAAAAGAAGCGATACTGGACTTTTCTGCAAGGCAACGTCGTTTCGGGCAGTAGTGCGATGACTTCAAACCCTTCCAAAAAATTTGAAAACCAGCCTTATGTTAGAAGAATCGAAAAGCCGTGGGGTTGGGAGATTCACTGGACGCCAGACGACAAGCCCTACATGGGCAAAATTCTTCACATTAAGGCTGGCATGCGATTATCGCTTCAAAAACACGACGAAAAGCTTGAAAGCTGGTGGCTTTTGACAGGTAGAGCGATGTTGATAATTGAAAATGACGAAGGCGAACTTGAAGAGATTGAAATGAAACGCGATGTTGGATACAGCTGCCAGGTTAACCAAAAGCACAGACTTAAAGGGATAACAGATTGTGATGTTGTTGAGGTTTCGACGCCGGAAACAGGAACGACTTTTCGCCTTGAAGATGATTACGATAGATCTGGGAGGAACGAGGATGCAAAAGAAAGAGAGTTGAGGAACGAGGGGAAAATATAGGAAGTTCTCCACCAGGTCGAACAATAATTATTTTTCGAGCGAAGTCGAGAAATTTCCTTAACTAAAGTTATATATATAGAGTTTAGGAAGTTTAAAAAATATGACAGATTATTCCTCAAAAAGATACGGCCCAAGGCTTAATGAAATGATGAAGGATGTGCTGATGGAGCCAGATAGTGAGGTACCAGAGGCTCATTATCACATGGTTCGTGGAGGAAAGAATTTAAGAAATATCACTATTTGGGAGCCGGGCAAAGTAGGTAAAGAATATATCAAAACCTATGGTCACTATCATGTGGGTGATATTGAGGAAACGTACTGGATTATTTATGGTGAAGGAATCACTATTGCTCAAAAACGGATTGTAGGTCCAAATGGGGAGGAAATTGATGATGAGATTGAAAAAATCAGGATTGTAAAAGTAAAAGAAGGAGACGCCGTTTATATGCCACGAGGCTGGGCACATGCAGCGGTTAATATTGGCAAAACATTTTTTGTAACCGCCGATGATAGTCCGGTTAATTTTGAAGATGTCGATCCATCATCTTTGCCGGGACATGCGGATTACGAGCCGATTAAGAAAATGCGCGGCATGGCGTATTATATTGTGGAGGAAAACGGCCAGCCGACACTCGTTAAAAACCCTCTTTACAAAAAAGTTCCGGAAGTTAAGATTGAGAACTGGAACTCCTCATTTGCAAAAAAGGGCTAGCGCTTGACAAGACCCAATAGTCACTGTAAAATTGCCCCTACAAAAATATGACAGAGAGAAGCGAGGTAGAGAAATTATTTGAGAGGCAGAAGCAGGAGCGCGCTGAGTTCGTTCGTGGGCAGATAAAAAGGCTAGAAGATGCAGGTTATGATTGGAGATTACCAGCAGTTTTCAGAGAACAGACAGGTTATGGAAGCAAAGGATTACTTATTGAAAGGTACGTTCCTGGGCAAGAGCATTCTAACCATTTAGTGCTTTCGCAAGATGAAGGACTGATTCGCGTAAAGAGAGAAATGGATAGAACAATAACTAGACCTGTCCCACTTCTAGGTGGTGGAATGACGGGGTCAGGTATTTCGGATTTAGAATTATTGGAACAAAGAGTTAATGAAGTTTTAGCTAGTCTTCAGATTGCAGGAGTTGGAAATAATTAATCCCCATTGAAATATTAGAGTTTGTAAGGTTACAATTTCCCTCGTTCTGTCATTCTCGCCCCTCTGTCATTCTCGCGGAAGCGAGAATCTCGATCCTCAATCGGTTGAGGATGACACGAGGAGGTAATATGTGCGGAATATTTGGGTATGTTTCAAGAAACAGGAAACAAGAAACCCGCCAGAGGCGAGGCTCGCCAGAGGCGGCAGGAAACAAGAAACTTAAAAGCGCCGCTGAGGTTGTTTTTGAGGGATTAAAAAGACTGGAATATCGGGGATATGATTCGTGGGGAATAGCAACATTAAGTGAAAAGTTAAAAGGTAAAAGTCAAAAGTT
>CAYMGH010000077.1:0-4243 GCA_964389935.1 uncultured Gammaproteobacteria bacterium
AAATTTGGCAGGTAAGGGAGTTTATGCAAACAGACCCCCCAAACCCCCCGCCGCCCCCACCACACACCCCCCCCCGCCCCCCCCCAGAGAAGAGTACGAAACATTGCCAAAAAGCAAAAAGATGTTTACCCACACGCATTGGGGTCAAATCTATCTTTACTCTGAGCCTGAACGATATGTTAATCACTCAGCTGCACCAAATATTTATCAAGATTTAGTTAAACAGTGTGATATTGCTCTTCGGGATATAGAAAAAGGTGAAGCAATAACAGGCGATGCCACAAAAGATGACATTTCCTGAATTAGATATACTCTTTTTATGCAAATCTTGTACATAATGTGTGGACTAGCGTTTTCAGGAAAAAGCACCTTAGCTAAGAAGATTGCTGAACATACTGGAAGCGAAACCATAGCCTTTGATAAGTTATGGGTAGAAGAAGATAAAGTAAAGCCGGTCCCAAAAAATGCCGATGGTTGGCGCCAAATACGCAAACTTGCCCAAAAGAAAATATTAAAAGCCCTTAAAGATGGCAAATCGGTGATTTATGACGACAACAATGCAAGGAAAGAGCATCGAGAAGAATTGCGCAATTTAGCAAAACAAGCTGGAGTAGAATCAATCACCGTTTATTTGGATACCCCATTAGAAATAATCAAGACCAGAGAAACTGCGAACAAAGAATCACAATACAGACATAATGTTGAACCCCACAACTTTCAAAAAGTTTTAGATGACTTAGAGATTCCCTCACGAGATGAACAAGTGATAATATTTACTCCAAAAACTGACATAAATGACTTTTTAAAGAGGTTGGATTAGTTCGCAATTCTCATATTTGGATTTCGGTTTACAGGTTTTCCCATTTCCTTATATTTTTATTGTATTTTCCTGTAAAATACTTCTATCTGCCCGCTGCCTAACACGGGTTTAATTAAAAATAGATATTGATTATTACAAGTATATGTTTTAAAATAATTGTACAAATGTATCAATTTGACTAGTTATGACAAAAACAGTTACAGCTTACGAAGCAAGGACAAATTTAGGTGAACTTCTAAATGAAGTTTACTATAAAGGCGATGAAATTATCATCAAAAAATCTGGCAAGCCCGTGGCTAAAATTAGTCGTGTAGACGAATCTTTACCCAAAAAACTTAAAAGCAAAAGAGATCTACTTTCTCTTGCAGGTATATGGGCTAACGAAGATGGAGAAATCATCAAGAAATATGCAAAATTAATGAGGCAAAACTTTAAGCTGCTCCCGTGAGTTACCTTCTGGACTCAGACGTAATTATCGATTTTCTTTACAAAAAGGACCCAAATAATATTCTCCAAAAGTTTGAAGATGAGAACTTATCTATAAGTGTGATCACTAAGGCTGAAATTTGGTATGGCATTGTCAAATCGACAAATTATAAAAAGAGGTCTCAGGACTTCATAGCCCTAGCCGAGCTGTTAAAAGTTTCATCGGTTGCGGTCGATGAACCAATTATAGATAAATACGTTGGTCTTAAAATTTATCTTGAAAAGAAAGGCCAAAAGATTGCTGATTTCGATTTACTAATTGCCGCAACCGCCATTATAAAAAATTTGCAATTAGTTACCAGAAACGCACGACATTTCTCGCGGATTCCAGATTTGAAGTTGTCTAAAATGAATTAACTTCAATGCTTGTCAAAATAACTCGCGCATTTATATTTGACAAGTTGTCAAGAAAATGTTAGATTATGATTATGAATCAGATGACTGTAGGCCAATTCAAGTCTAAATTTTCGCAGGTCTTGGAAAAAGTTCTTCAAGGTGAAAGTATTGGTATTACTTATGGCAAAAACAAAAAAAAGGTAGCGGCTTTAGTTCCCTACAAAAAATATTTAAAGAAAAATAGCATAAAATTAGGTATTCTAGAGGGCAAAGCCAGCTTCAAGATAAAAAAGGGATTTAAGATGACAGAAGAAGAGTTTTTGGGCCAGTGAACTACCTTATCGATACCCACGTTCTACTTTGGACGATTTTCTCCCCGGAAAAAATTTCTAAAAAAGTAAAATCTATATTGATTAACTCGGACCTGGTGAAATTTGTCAGCGTAGTCTCTTTTTGGGAAATCTCTCTAAAATTTTCACTTAAAAAAATCTATCTAGAAGGTATCCGACCGGATTATTTACCGAATATGGCAAAAGATTCTCATTTCGAGATTTTAAATTTAACCCCGGAAATAGTATCTTCTTATCATAAATTACCTCAAGGTGAGCATAAAGACCCTTTTGATCGTATGCTTGCTTGGCAGGCAATTAGAGAGGGATATATTTTACTCTCAAGAGATAAAGAGTTTTTAAACTATAAAGAGCACGGGCTTAGAGTAGTTTGGTAAGACCTCTTTTTGAATCTAGACAAGTATCATTGTTATAATCCCCTCACTATGCTTGCCAAAATAACCAGTGCTGCCGTTGTCGGCTTAGATAGCGTTCCCATTACTGTTGAAGTTGATATTGCAGCAAAAGGTCTGCCGTCTTTTACCATTGTCGGCCTTGGTGACAAAGCAATCGAAGAATCAAAAGAAAGGGTCAGATCTGCGCTTAGAAATTCCGGTGCCGACCTGCCACCAAAAAGAATCACTGTTAATCTTGCCCCTGCCGATCTGCCTAAAGAAGGTCCTGCTTACGATTTGCCAATTGCTCTGGGGATTCTTTTTGCCTCTGAGCAATTAAATAAGCAGGATATTAACGACTCGATTTTTCTTGGCGAACTTTCTCTTGATGGTTCAGTTAGCCGCATTTGGGGAATCTTACCCTGCGCCATCATGGCCCGCGACAAAAAGTTTAAAAATATTTTTGTCCCCAAAGATAATCTGGATGAAGCCAGAATCATCAACAAAATTAAAGTTTTTCCAGTTTCAAGTCTTAAACAGCTTTTTGAGCACTTTTCCCCGGCCGAGTCTGACTCGGTGGGGCAAGCAACCAGGAAAATCATTCCGGCTAAAGCTAAAAAGCAGCAATTTAAAAGTATAGGTTCTGAAGAATACGATTTTGAAAATATCCGCGGCCAGGAAAGCGCAAAGCGCGCATTAGAAATTGCAGCAGCCGGTGGCCACAACGTCCTGATGAAAGGACCGCCCGGTGCCGGCAAAACCCTGATGGCCAGATCCCTGGCAACAATTTTGCCGAAATTAAGCTTTGAAGAAAGTTTGGAAGTAACTAAAATCTATTCGGTTGCTAATTTGCTCTCTGTAGATAACCCGATCATCACTTCAAGGCCGGTTCGCAGCCCCCACCATACAACCAGTCATATCGGCTTAATCGGGGGAGGCAATGTGCCACACCCGGGAGAAATTTCCCTCGCCCACAGAGGTGTTTTATTTTTGGACGAATTTCCGGAATTCCCGCGCCACGTTCTAGAAGCTCTCCGTCAGCCAATGGAGGACGGCCATGTGACTATTTCACGAGCGGCCGGATCAGTCAAATACCCGGCAAGATTTAGTTTGGTTGCTGCTGCCAACCCTTGCCCCTGCGGATTTTTTGGTGACGAGACCAGAAACTGCACTTGCAATCCGGGTGCCATTACCAGATACCAAAAAAGAATTTCAGGCCCAATCTTGGATCGAATCGACATGCACATATCAGTCCCGGCTGTTAAAGTCGAAAAACTAACAAAAGAGTATAAAGCAGAAAGTTCTGCCAAAATCCAAGCTCGAGTCCAAAAAGCCAGAAATATTCAAGAAAAAAGATTCAAAAGTCTGCCGATCACCTCAAATGCCGAAATGAACAACAAACAGCTAAAAGCTTTTTGTAATTTAGATGAAGCATCTATTTTACTTCTCAAACAAGCTATTTCAAAACTGAATCTTTCCGCCCGTGCCTTTCACCGGGTAATAAAAATAGCAAGAACGATCGCTGACCTTGAGGGGACCGAAAAGATCAAGTCAAATCATGTCGCAGAATCCCTCCAATATCGCCCAAATGATAATTGAGGGATTCGAAGACCATGAGTGTAACCGAATGGTCGCAGAAGCCCTACAGTATCGGCCACAGACAGAATTATAAATAATTATCCTTTAATCATACTCTCGCGAACCATGTTTGGCATGTTAGGATCTGCTGGCATATCTGGGTGAGTTTCTTTCATGTGCTCTCCACCAGCTGCCATAAGCTTATCAACTGCGCCATTATCATTGTCAGCTTCAACATCCAAAACGTGCCCGCAAGCCGGACATTTAAAAGTGTATTTCAAATTTAATCACCACCTTTC
>CAYMGH010000078.1:0-4212 GCA_964389935.1 uncultured Gammaproteobacteria bacterium
ATCTCAGGGGTTTCTCTTGTTTTGCCGGTGCCCAGATAGATAATTTCAACCCCTTTTTCCCCTTCTTGCATTCTGCCAATTTCAAAAAACATCATATTTGGATTTCTTGAAAATCTAAAAGGCGCTTCAGAAACCGCAAATTTATGCCACCTTCTTCTCATTTTTAAGTCGTTGGCAAATGTCTGGATTATTAATCGACCTCTTTCACCAAAAATTTCTTGCAATTTTTCAGGGCTAATCGATTTCCCAACAGCATTGGGTTCCAATTGATACTTTCTGCTCTCATCAGAAGCTCTGATTGCCCCAATTCTTCGCTTGCGCAAAATCTCTGCACGGTCTTCCCAAAACCGGTTCATTTCTTCCGCTCTTAATACATCCAACCCTTGCACAGAAGTAAGTAGCTCGCCTAGAGACAGTGGTCTTTCTTCTTCAACCATTTTTGCTTGTCCAATAATTCATATTATTTGCTTTCTTGCTACCCAAAACGGCGTAAATCTTCTTGCTGCTTCCAAAGATTCATATCTATCGTAAGCTTCTAATAATACTTCTGTAATAGAATCGGCAAGTTTAGCCATGCCGTCTTCTGCGGCTAGTTCATCCCAAACTGAATGTTTAAACACAATCATTAGACTAGATTGGTTATCTTCTGCATCAACTGTAAGCACCTCAAGCGGTTGACCTTCTCCGTCAGGAGCAAACACAATACCGATTTCGTCAAACGAAATAACTTTCTGAACCTGAGCTAATTTGTTATCAATATCTCGATTGCCATCAATTCTTGTCACAGAATCTATCAGTTCAGGAATAAATCTAAATTTCATAATTCCTTCTCTCTCCCTCCAGTCAATAAGCTCGGCTCTATCAAGAAAGTCTGCATCTGCAAGTGCCTCTTTTATTTGACTCAATACTAATCGGCTTAAGCCGCTCTCTTCATTCGCCATATCAAATTACAAGATCCGCAACCGTTTTCTTTCCTATTGTCTCCTCCATTTGCGCTTTCATCTCCGCCCACATATCGCCTGCACCGCAAGCACATTCATGTCCTTCTTCGAAACATTTTCCCTCAACCAGCTCACCATCCAGCACTTTTAAAACATCAAGAAGTTTTATTTTATTTGCAGATTTAGCTAGCGTATATCCACCTGATTTACCTTCGCGTGAAGTCAAAATTCCGGCATTTTTAAGTTCTGCGGCAATTTGGGATAAGAATTTGGGGGAAATCTGGTTTTTCTTGGCAATAGATGCAATCGAAACGAACTGATTAAGCCTCTGCACACCCCCGGTGTGTGATCCTGATGTCGCCTTGAACTCACCCCGAGGGTGAGTCTGGACACTGCTCAAACTGGAAAGGAGAATTAGGCCATAATCTGATTTTTGAGATAATCGAAACATAAACTACTACAATCTTGCTGGTAGTTTAAAGGAAAAGACGCCTTTGCGTCAATAGGTAGTGGAAGTTAAAGCAGTAAGCGGATAAGATTTTTCTTTGCTCGTCCTTTTTCTTGATCTAGCCATTTCAATCTCTTCCCAAACATCATCATCACTTTTAACTTTTTCTCTAACTATGCCAACACTTTTTAAAATGATCTTTTTCATGTCAACTTTATTTTAAATTTATCTACAAATTTGTCAATAAATAATCACTCCTGCGTCTCAATCCATTTTTCAGCCTCCAGAGCGGCCATACAGCCGTAACCAGCGGCAGTCACTGCCTGGCGATAATGATGGTCATGAACATCTCCGGCTACAAAAACGCCTTTGACAGATGTCATCATTTTATAGTTGCCCGGTGAATCGGTTTCTCCAACGTAAATTTGCGCCTTTCGCCTCACATAACCCTTATCATCAAGTTCAACTTCACCTCTATAGATATCCGTTACCGGAATATGGCCAATCGCTACAAAAATGCCGTCAAGGGGCATTTCCTTTTGTGAATTGTCCTTGATGTTCTTTATTTTTACTCCCTCAACCCTGTCGCGACCCAACACATCCACTACTTCACTATTTAATATAAAGGAGATCTTTTTATTTTTCTCTGCCCGATCTACCATAATTTTTGAAGCCCTGAATTCTTCTCTCCTGTGAACTATGGCAACACTGGTTGCAAACTTGGTTAAAGTTAGCGCCTCTTCCATGGCAGAGTCTCCGCCGCCGACCACAACCACCTTCTTGTCTTTGAAGAAAAATGCGTCACAGGGTGCACAGGAAGAAACGCCTCTGCCAATTAACTTTTGTTCGTTGGGTAAGCCCAGCCATCTGGTTTCCGCACCGTTGGCAATAATCACAGCTTTTGTCTGATATATCTGATTATTAGCTGTGATTTTAAAAGGCCTCCCGCCGAAACCAACACTCGTCACGTCACTGTTGACAATTTCCGTCCCAAAACTTTCCGCCTGATCGCGAAATAACTTCATTAAATCCGGCCCTAAAATACCTTTTGGGAATCCCGGATAATTTTCAACATCGGTTGTCAGCATTAATTGGCCACCCCATTTACTGCCGGCAAAAAGTAGTGGCGCCAGATTTGCCCGCGAGAGATAAAGCGCGGCAGTTAACCCCGCCGGCCCAGAACCGATGATAATAGCGTTTCGAATTTCGTTTGCCATATGATACATTATAACTGAACGCTAAAGCCAAATTATCTAACTGTCTATAACTTTAATTTTTAATTCTCAATTTATATTCGCTGCAGAAAACCCCGATTAAATCGGGGATGAATGCATTACTGCGAATACATACTTTCGAGGGATAAAAGCATTAAAGCCACAGCAATTTTCTGCGCTCATGTAAACTTAAAAAACAATGCCGAGGTCTTTTAGCCCTCGGAAGTTTATAATTTTCACTGAATTTTTAATGCACTAATTTTAAAATTTAAACATTTCGATTTGATTAAAAATTGTAAATTTAAAATTTCAAATTTTAGTAATTACCCAACAAAACCCAAACCCGAAAATTTCCCAAACATTTTACAATTGAGTTAATTTTGTACCCCAAAATTGGCAATTTCCGAGTAAAAATAGATCACTATTGACAGCTTTTAGGGCGCATAACATAGAATATGCCCTGTATTTCTGACTTGGCTGCCACAAGTATCTTTATTTAGAATTCTCTAAAAAAATGATTAGAATTTTCCAAGCTTTTCTCTTGAGTTTAATAGCTGTTTTCGTGGCTGTTAATGCCGTAAATGCTCAAGCTACCGGCGCTCCGACTCTGGAAATAATTACCCCTTCCGAAGGCCAAACAATATATGGCAATAAAGTCCCAATACTTTTTAATGTTGAAATTTTTGAAATTGTAGATTATCAACAAAACACTACACCGGCAGCCGGCCAAGGCCATATTCATCTTTGGCTGGACGATGAGAATCCAACGCCAGTTTCGGCAAACAAAGTTGTTGAAGACACCTTCACTTTTTCCGATGTTCCATACGGATCACATACATTAATGGCAGAACTTGTTGGCAATACTCACCAATCACTTACTCCCCCGCAAAAGATTACTATTAACTTTACTAATGCAGAGATTGCCTCATCCGAAACAGCTGCGACTTCCGGCTTTGACAGGAAAACAGCGCTTGTTATATTTGTGGTAGTAGCCTTAGTAATTCTGGCCGCATGGTGGTACACAAAAGAAGAAGATGAGGAATCTGAAGCTGAAGAAAAAGGTAAAAAGAAAAAGGCAAGAAAATCAAGTCGCGCCAAGAAGCGCAGGTAAATTGACCTAATTGCTCTAATTGGAATTTAGAAATTATTTAGAAATTAGAATAATTAGAATAATTAGAAATTCTTAAAATAGAATATTTTTAAAACAGAAGCCCATCGCGTTTGACGTGGGCTTTTGTTTTGGTTGAGAGTAATTTTGTAAACTTACCCTATAGTTGACAAACCTCTTGACTTATGCTAAATTTTCGCTTATGGAACGTAATGAACACAGTGCAATACTTCTTTTGATCTGTGGATTTGGAGCATTAGCAGCAGCATCTGTAGGTCTTGCAGTTACAATAAATGAATATGGACTTGCATCGGAAAATCCCAAGCCTACTCCAGCAGAAGTTCCAGTCGACAGCTTCGAAAACTCATTCAATTCAGAACTTCAATTGACACCCACACCCCAGCCGTAACTCAATTTGAAATTTTTATACATGGCGATCTGCGATCCTTCGATATAACTCAGGATGGCCTCCAGTCATGTTACACATGCCTGTCGGCCACA
>CAYMGH010000079.1:0-4212 GCA_964389935.1 uncultured Gammaproteobacteria bacterium
ATGTTAAATTATTCCGCGAGACAAATAAGCTTTGGGAAAAGTACGATGTGGTGCATGGCACAATCGGCATGCCGGACAGATATCCCACACCGCATGGATTTGCATGGACCAATGCTTGTTTTTTGACTCTTGTCCAGATTAAAGAATTTTTGGAAGGGTATTCGCATGAGCGGGCAACGCCGGTTTGGCTGGTGAGGCATCTTGGTTGGCACTAAAGCGCAATTTTATTTGACATTCTTCTTTTCATAACCCACAATTGAGGCGATCAACTTGGGCTATGAAGTTCGTAACGGACTTGCATCTACACTCCAAATATTCGCGCGCGGTTTCTCAGGATATGACTTTGCCCAAAATGGCCGAGTGGGCAAGGATGAAGGGAATAAATGTCATCGCATGCGGAGATTTCACCCATCCTTTTTGGTTTGAACAGTTGAAAAACGAATTGGAAGAAACAGGCAAAGGATTATATCGACTAAAGTCGATAAGTGATAAGTCAAAAGTGATAAGTGATCAGTCAAATGCCAATCAAGAAACTTATTTTCTATTATCGTGTGAAATTTCTTCAATTTACAGTCAGGGTGGCAGGGGCAGGAGAATCCATAATTTAGTTTTCTTTCCATCTCTAGAATCAGTTGAAAAATTCAATAGCACACTTATCAAAAAAGGCGCTAATCTGCGTTCTGACGGCAGGCCGATTGTGGGAATGCCTGCCAGAGATTTAGCACAAATTGCATTTGAAGCAGACGAAAAAGCACTGGTAGTCCCGGCACACGTTTGGACCCCATGGTTTTCACTTTTTGGATCTATGTCAGGATTTGACAGCGTTGAAGAATGTTTTGGTGACATGGCTAAATATATCTATGGAATCGAGACAGGACTGTCCAGCGATCCGGCCATGAATTGGAGGGTTGAAGATTTAGACAGCCGGGCTATCCTTTCTTTTTCGGACGCGCATAGTTTGGAGAAAATGGGCAGGGAAGCGACCGTGTTTGAAGCGGACGAAGTTAGCTATGATTCGATTTATGGGGCAATTATTAGGAAGTGGGAAGTTAGAAATGAGAAGCTAGATAATGAAATGAGAAATGAGAAATCAGAAATCATACTTCAAAGCGAAGCGAATCCAGTTTCCCACATCTCACCTCGCATTTCTTTTACAATAGAATTTCACCCGGAAGAAGGAAAGTATCATTACACCGGCCACAGGGATTGTAACTTTAGTCAAAATGTCACTGAAACTGCAAAAAATGGCGATATCTGTCCTGTTTGTAAGCGTAAATTAACCGTAGGAGTAGAGCATAGAGTAGAAGATTTGGCAACACGAAACACGAAACACGAAACACGAAACATAAACGGGGTTAATTGGAATTTCGCAGACGGTATGACGCGGTCGCCATTTGTTTCTTTGGTTCCACTAGCTGAAATAATTGCCGAGGTTGAGGGAAGCGCGATTAAAACCAAAAAAGTCTTCGACCAATATAGCGCCCTTGTTAATGGAATCGGCAGTGAATTTAGCGCGCTTTTAAAAGCTGGTTTTAACGAGTTAAGACAATTTGCTTCACCGAAAGTTGTAGAGGGAATCGAAAAGGTAAGAAGAGGGGATATTAAAATTGACCCGGGTTATGACGGGAAATTCGGGAAGGTGCAAATTTGGGAAGAGGCGCAAAGTGCGGATAAAGAAGAATCAAAAGCAAATGAAGAATCTCAACTTAATTTATTTGCGAGTTAAAACGCTTAATGCTTAAGGCTAAAAGCTAAACGCAAAAGGTATAGAAATTTTGGCTTTGGGCTTTAGTCATTTCGCGTTGAGCATTTTTGAATGGAGGTGAAAAGTGGCAGCAGGTGATGCTAACAGAAATTTGGTGGCAGCACTATCTTATTTCATTTTCTTTATAACCGGTATCGTTATACTTTTTGTTGAAAAAGACGATAAATTTATCAGATTTCATGCAATGCAGTCGACCATAGTTTTTGGTGGTCTTTTTACTGTTAATTTGGTGTTTCAATTATTACTCGAGCCGATTGCCATAATAGGTTTTCTGGCACCAGTTGTAGGCCTTTTAATTTCGATCTTGGCAATAATCATTTGGCTGGTTTCAATGGTTAAAGCTTATCAGGGCCAGATGTTTAAGTGGCCGATTGCAGGCAGTATTTCTGAAAATCAGGTGAAATGAATGGTTTTTGCAAACAGGAGCGAAGCAGGCGAGTTGCTCGCTCACAAATTTAAAAAAAGTAATCTTGACTTTTCCCAAACATTAATTGTTGCGATTCCCAGAGGCGGAGTTTTGGTGGCAAGAGAAATTGCTTCCGTACTTAATTCTCCGTTAACTGTTCTAGTTATCAAAAAATTAGGAGCTCCAAATAACCGCGAACTGGCAATAGGCGCAACTGCTTCATTTGGAAAACCGGTTCTGGACAGGTGGCTGATTGCCGATCTTAATGTTTCTGGCGACTATTTAAAGAAAGAAGTAGCAACTAAAAAAAAAGAGGCGAAGGCGCGCGAAAAATTTTTGGGAGTTGAGAATACTGGGGAAAAATTTAGGGGCAGGGTTGCGATTGTTGTTGACGACGGGCTGGCTACAGGGCAAACTGCCAAAATGGCAGCCAAAGTTCTTGGCACGTTCGGCGTAAGAAAGCTGATCTTAGCTGTTGCTTGTGCGGCTCCCACAGTTATTGAGGAAATGAAAAAGGAATATGATGAGGTGGTTTGTCTGGAAATTAGCCCGGAATTTATGGCTGTTGGACAATTCTATAGAGACTTTTCACCGGTTGAAGACGCGCAAGTAAAAGAAATACTTGCAAGATACTCTCATTGACAATTTACTATTAACCATTAACAATATCACCAGCTAGTTAGCAAACTAGCTCTGATATATCAGAGGAGCGCCCCGCAGTGCGGGGCGACCTGCTGATATTAACGATTAGCCATGAAACTAATTGTAGGACTTGGGAATCCCGGCAAAAAATATGCAAACAGCCGCCATAATTTTGGTTTTATGACTATTGATAAGTTTGCTAAAGAACGCGGGCTTTCCTGGCGATACAACCTAGATTGGACTGCATATTATATTAAGACTGACAACTTTGTGCTTTTGAAACCCGTAACTTTTATGAACAAATCAGGAGTTTCAACTGTCGCTGCATCGCGCTTTTTTAAAATTGACAAGAAAGATATTTTAATAATTCACGACGAAATTGATTTGCCTTTTGGTAAAATCAGAATTTCCTTCGACAGTTTGTCGGCCGGGCACAAAGGCGTTGATTCAATAATTCAATATTTAAGCGGAGTTGAGTTTGGGAGGTTGAGGTTGGGGATCGGCCCCACTTCGTCCCGCAAAGCGGGACTTCGAGGGGTAAAAAAGCCAAATGATGTTGAAAAATTCGTACTTAGGGAGTTTACCAAAGAAGAAGATAAAAAACTGCAAGAAGTGAGCAAAATTGCGATCGAAGCATTAAATTCGTATTTAGAAGATGGCATTGATATGGCTATGAATAGGTTCAATTAGGTCGATGGGCAAGTAGGTAAGTAGGATGGTGGGTAGTTTTAGAGAAGAAGTTTACAAATTGGTCAAGAAAATACCAAGAGGTAAGGTCACAACCTATGGAGAAATTGCAAGAATGATTCACCTCCGAGGTGAAAAATTCTCACACCTCGGAGGTGGTAATCTGCCAAGGCAGGTTGGCTGGGTGCTGCACCAGAATCGCGATTCCAAAACCCCATGTCACAGAGTAGTTGACAGAAATGGTCGCTTAGCGCCCAATTTCGCCTTTGATGGAGCGAGGGAGCAAAAACGCAGACTCGAATCAGAAAATGTAACATTCATTGATGATAGTCACGTAGACCTTAAAGCTTGCTTAGACCTAAAGAAAGGACGGACCCTTGAAAGGTTGTTGTAATAGTCTTAAAGATGATAAGAGCGAAGATTTATATTTCCGGTCGAGTTCAAGGTGTCTTTTTCCGTATGTCAGCGAAATTGGAAGCTGAAAAGCTTGGAGTCGCTGGTTGGGCAAGAAATCTTGATGACGGAAGTGTGGAAGTAATGGCGGAAGGAGACAGAGAAAACGTTGATGAATTTATCAAATGGTGCAAAAGCGGCCCGCCTTTTGCTAAAGTTGAAAAGGTTGAAGTTGAAGAGCAAAAAGGACTTGAAGGATTTGGTGATTTTTCAATTGCCGATTAATAAGGTATAATTTGGTTTTTAATGAGTACTCCAG
>CAYMGH010000080.1:0-4161 GCA_964389935.1 uncultured Gammaproteobacteria bacterium
CCCAAATATCTGGCTGAATATGTTATAACCGGAAATCCACCGCCAATATAATGAACCTTAAAAGAATCCCACGGACCATATGTGCTAAACATTTCATAATCTTCATAGTAATGCCGCAGCGCATCTAATGGATGATTTTCATCTGATGATTCACCTAAACATGGTCTGTCGCCAAGAATTGGGAAAGTACTGATGGCACCATACGGCGGAATTATTCCTTCATGGCTTGAGTTGCCTCCGTTAACCTCAGCAGGCTTGGCTCCCATATCACCAAAATAACTTCCATCCGGTCTGGTTGCAGCAGAAAGTCCCCAGGCATTTGGTCCATACGCGGGATAATCACCAGGGTTGCTTATTGCCTGGTCAATCACAAACTGCCTATTTGCACATGCAGCATTCCAGGAATTTTCAAACCAGTTTACCGGTTGCACGCTTGAACCAACACCGCTAGGGTAATCTAAACCCATTCTTTCAAAATCGAAAAAGGCATGGGC
Organism: uncultured Gammaproteobacteria bacterium; assembly: GCA_964389935.1. Taxonomy (GTDB): domain Bacteria; phylum Patescibacteriota; class Microgenomatia; order Curtissbacterales; family GWA2-41-24; genus WO2-FULL-40-11. Next base: position 495 of record CAYMGH010000080.1, read on the forward strand.
GTAAATATAGGTAAATAATGATCCAAAGTAACTATTGACAACATCATAGCCGCCATAACTTCTTACAACTCTTGGCCAGGCATATAAACTCCTTTTAAAACCTTCATTATCAGGGTCTTTGGCAAGCGCAAGCAAGTTTATCAGAATTATTTCATCTGTCGGCCTGTCCCATTGTTGGTTTGATAAACATCCGTCTCCATCCGGCGCACCTACGCCAAAACCCGAAGTGCACGTTGCTTTCCAAGCATGGTAAAAACGGTCGTTTTCAGAATCAAAAAAGTATTGCCAGTCAACATTATTAAAGACCTCATTAGCCTTAGTCTGTATATCCCCCCCAAAATATTGCCCGGCAGTTAGAGCACCTGCAACAAATAAAGCCATATCAACTGTCGAAACTTCACTCTCCCCGGATCTCTGCCCATTTGCATCAAGAAAGTGAAATAGAAAACCTGATTTTCCCAATTGTTCGGAATTTGCCATCTGTTGATTTTGATAACTTAAGGTTCTGTCCAATATCAATCTTGCTCGTTCTTCTGCTTGTGCAGGTGTTATTGTCCAATTTACGTTTTGATTGTATCTTTCTGCCATTATGGGTAATGAGGCCAAACCAAATCCTGTTGCAGCAATACTTGCGTCTTGGCTAAATTCCGTATCTCTGACAAAACCATTTTCAAGAACTCTATCCCAAAGATATGGCGCAGCTTGCGCCTCTGTTAAATCAATAAGTTCTTCATCAGTTAGGCTCGGCTCTCCAGTTGGTGTTTCTGTCGGTGTAAGGGTAGGCGTTGGAATAAGTGTAGCTGTCGAAGTTTCGGTAGGTGTTTTGGTTGGAGTTCGTGTTGGAGTTCTTGTCGCCGTTCTTGTTGGTGTATTAGTAGAAGTTGGTTCTTTTCCGGCTGGAAATTCATCAATTAATCCGGCGTCGAATTGTAAGATTAAAGCCGCATCAACGGCATTAAGCATATCATCATCATTAACATCCCCAGCTTCCTCACATGCCAAAGAACCAACTAAGCCTGCAGTCCTTTGTAAAACTAAAGCTGCATCAATACTGTTAACATCACCATTGCAATTAGTGTCACCAAAAATTTGTCCATTCTGAGCATCAGCTCTTGCACATGCAGCAAGCAGGGCCAAAGTCAAAGGCGCTACAACTGAAACTAATACACCCTTTGTGTGATTTTTTTGTCTTACCTCAGAAGACACACTACCAATTTGAGCTAGTCTAAAAACTTCAACTTGTTTCCATCCTGCACTAGAACTTTGCTCTAATCTTTCAAAAATATTTGGACCAAATCGCTCGCTCATATTTCGATCTCCGTCTTAATCAATACGTCTAAGAATCATTACATCAAGTTCCATACCATCCCACCTATCAAATTCTACTAACACTTTATGATTCCCACTAGATAAATCAACCGTCCCGATAATCCCAGTTTTTTTAAAAACATTCCAGCCGGTTCCTGGCAACGCTCCAGGTTCTCTTGTATCGACGGTCTCAAAAGTTCCTAAAAACACACCATCAACGAATACATCTAAGAAATCTCTCCCGCCATCATTACTATAACGAGCTTCGACACTGTAGCTTGCAGCAAATGGAAGATTAAAGCTTAAACTGCAATACTCGCCATCGCGCAGCCAAACAGTTCCACTGTTGGAAGCATTGCTTCTAGCCCTAAACTCACCGGTACACTGCACTGGTATTTTTTCTGCTTCTAAAAGTATTTTCGCCGGTGATTCGGTTACAGGTGTATTTGTTGGTGTTTCTGTTGGAGTATTAGTTGGAGTCCGAGTCGGGGTAGGTGTGCGAGTCGGTGTTCTGGTTGGCGTTAAAGTTGGTGTTCTGGTTGGAGTTGGCTCGGGAGTTAGGGTTAGAGTTGAAGTCCGTGTTGGAGTGCGAGTTGGCGTATTAGTCGGTGTTCTTGTCGGAGTTTCAGTAGGTGTGTTTGTTGAAGTACGAGTTGGAGTTCTGGTCGGAGTTCTTGTACGGGTACTAGTTGTGGTTGGTTCTTTTTCTGCTGGAAATCTAGCAATTAATCCGGCGTCGAATTGTAAAATCAAAGCCGCATCAACGGCATTGAGCAAATCATTGCCGTCTACGTCTCCTGCCTCTTCACACTCAAGCGCATCAACTAACTGTGCTACTTTGTGTAATACAAGTTCAGCATCAACACTATTTACTCTACCATCGCAATTGACATCTCCAGGGTCGGTATTTTGTGAAGAATTATTTACTGACAATGATTCCCCTGCAACTGGCAAATTGCTTGGCGAATCGCCAGCAAACGCCGAATGCGCTTCGCCCTTACCGGCAATCATTGATACAGCAACAAGCGCAGCCGCAACCGGCATTGCAACTCTCCTGTTAAATATTTTAGAAAATATTGTAGATTTTGAGGAATTTAAAACCAAAATATTCTCATCCCCTAAAATTTCAGAGGATAATTGATACTCACCTGCAGAATAATTCCCACCTGGCCGCTCTGAACTCATACTAGATTTAATAGCGGCAGTTAATTTTCTAAAGCGGGCAGATTATATGACTTTCAAATTAAAAAAGCAAAAATAACACTATCTTCGCCTTTTTGCCCGAAAATTCTTTTTGGGCTTTAAGGTCTGCAAGTGCCTATTTGTCGTTTCGCCAAATACCATCACCATTCTTCTGGCATGCAATTCACTTATCCGATTTTTAGCAATCTCCCGGCCTATATAACGTGCAATATTTCCAAAAACTATCATTGCAGAAAGTGCTGTCAACTGCTCACTTTCGGTAAAATTAAACCCGCCATAATTGTACGCAAAAACTTTCGCCGACTTTTGGACATACCTGATTGTCTTAGGATGAGGCGGTAATTGACCCGTATCTCTCAGATAATTTAACACCATCAACTGTTGTGGAATTAAAAAATCAAACTGAGAACCTTGTAAAAACTTTAGACGCGGAAAATCCTGAGAATGTTCAACAAATCCTTCTATATCTTCTTTTAACCACTGATTAACAAGTGACGAAACCTTTAGTGATAACTGCCCGACTCTTATAGGAATAACCAATCCTTTCTCACTAAAAACCTGAGCTCTTCTGAAAAAATCACTAAAAACTTCGTCTGAACCTAATTCATTCAGAAGCTTAGTAATCTGACTCTCAACCCTCGCAGGAAATATGCCGAGTCGCCTTTCACCCTGAAGGGACCTTTTTATGGCCTCCTGATTAAGCGAATGTTTAGAAAGCGGAGATCCGCTGGCCATTACTTCTCTTCTTTCTCTTTCTGCTCTTGAGCTCATACTTGGTGATAAATTTTATCTCCCCTGAATATTTAAAACAAGCCATATAGTCTGTTTTCCCCTCTTGACCACCTCAAACCTCAGTGATATATTCAAGTCCGAAAATGATTTCCTCAATCTCTAGAATGTTAGACTTCGAACTAGAAAATTATTATCAAACTTCCCAACCGAGAAATTTAAAATTTAAAATTTCAAATTTAAAATTATTGAAGGAGGACTATGTCTCTAGGTGATGACTGGCCGGATCTTCTGACCGTCAAAGAAGTTGCCAAAATCTTGCGCGTTGCCCCACTAACTGTAAAAAGATGGGGTAAGCGTGGAAAACTGCCCGCAATCCGCATCAATTCCCGCGGAGATAGGCGCTATAAAAAAGAAGCGGTTCTGT
>CAYMGH010000081.1:0-4133 GCA_964389935.1 uncultured Gammaproteobacteria bacterium
ACCAGCGTTCCTACCCCCAGACCTAAAACCACCAATATAATAGGCTCAAGAGCAGTCGTTAAATTTCTAATCTGATGCTCGCTTTCACTTTCGAAAAATAAGGCAAGACGACCCAAAACCTCATCCATTTTGCCGGTTTCTTCACCGACTCTCATCATCTGAGACATGAGCGGTGGAAAAGCCGGGTTAGCAGCAATCGGCTGATAAAGCGGCGCACCTCTTTCTATTTTTCTTATTGCGTCATCCACACCTTCTTTATACGCAGAACTCGTTAAAATGTCTCTGACAACCTTCAGGGCTGTAATAATTGGAATTCCCGTGCCAATTAAGAGTCCCAATGTTCTGGTAAACTCGGCCAGTACCAATGTCCGCCTTATCTTGCCCCAGACAGGCAGCGATAAAACCAACCTGGATACTGTTTGCGATCCAGCTGGTGTTTTAGAGTAAACCTTGAAAGCGTAAACAAAACCAACCGTCAGAAGAATGAGCAGCCACCAGAATCCTCTGGTAAAATCCGACATGGCGATTAGAATCTTAGTCGGCAATGGCAACTCGGTTCCTATTTCCGTATAAAGTGCGGTCAGCTTCGGAATAACAAATATCATCATTAAGGCAACAACGATTATCATCACAAAAACCACAATTACCGGATAGATAAAAGCGCCCCGGGTCTTAGACTTAAATTCTCGATCCTTTTCCAGGCTCTGGGCAAGTTTAAGAAGGACTTTGTCCAGTACTCCACCGGTTTCACCGGCTTCTATAAGCTTTATATAAATAATATCGAATGCTTTAGGATGCTTGGCCATAGAAGACGACAGAGAACCTCCCCCTTCTACATCGGCAATCACCTCGGTTAGAATCCGGGAAAAATTAACGTTTTTAGTTTGTTTTTGCAAAATTACCAGTGCGTCCGTTAAGGGAAGACCTGCTGACAACATTGTTGAAAGCTGCCTTGTAAAGTTAACAACTTCTCCCGAATTAACGCTTCCCCCAAATTTAGGAATAGATGCCTGCGTGTTAAAAATCTTCTCTTCCCCGCGCTTGGTAATTGCCAGCGTAATTAAGCCTTCGTTCCTAAGAGTCGCCACGACCGACTTATTGTCGACAGCCTCAACCTCTCCGGAAACTTTCTTACCTGAAAAGTCTTTTGCTACGTATTTGAAGATTGGCATGGTGACTTGATTTATGGATTACTTATCCGATTCACTGGCCGTACCTATCAGCCTTTCGAGATCCTTGGGTCTCAAACTGTATTGCTGGGCGACGTCAACGCTGATTTTTCCACTCGTCACATATTCCGCAAGCGAAACCTCAAGTAGTCTCATTCCCGCTTGCCCTGAAGTTTGAATAATGTTATCTATTTGATGAGTTTTGCCGTCGCGAATGGATGTTTTCACAGCTGATGTTGCCAGCAAAATCTCGGCAGCCGGAACCCTGCCTCCTCCTATTGCCGGTACCAGGCGCAGTGACACAATTCCCGCAATAGTTGCCGAAAGCTGCAAGCGTACCTGCGCCTGCTGTCTTTCCGGAAACACGTCAATAATCCTGTCAATTGACTGGGCTGCGTTGTTAGTGTGCAGGGTTGCAAACACCAAATGCCCGGTTTCAGCAACCGTTATTGCCGAAGATATTGTCTCAAAATCCCTCATCTCACCCACCAAAACCACATCCGGATCTTCACGAAGCGCGCTTCTCAAAGAAACCTCCCAGGAATGAGTATCCAGATGCATCTCGCGTTGCGAGACAAGCGCCTTCCCTTTTGGATACACATACTCAATCGGGTCTTCAATAGTTAAAATATGAACAGGCCTTGTCTGGTTAATTTCATTAATAATTGAAGCAATAGTTGTAGATTTTCCGTGGCCGGTCGGGCCGGTTACCAGAATAAACCCCTGCCGCATCTTGGCAAAATTGTGGCAAATAGAAGGCAGGCTCAATTCCTCAAGCGTTTTAATGTAAGTGGGAATCAACCTGAGTGCTGCCGATAAATAACCTTTTTGATAGTAAGCATTCACCCGAAATCTGGCAAGCTCTCCTAAAGCAAAAGAGAAATCCAGTTCTTTATTTACAGAAAGCATTTCTTTTTGCTCAACAGACAGGAGCTCATGAACCAAAGATTCAGTGTCCTCGGGGGTTAAGGGAGCCGAAGAAACAGGAATCAGTTGCCCGTCGACTCTCATCATCGAAGGGCTGCCTACAACCAAATGCAGGTCCGAGGCTTCTTTTTTAACAATAGTTTCCAGATAATCCTGAATAGACATTTCCGAAAATTTTAAATTTTTAATTTATATTCGCTCTGCTCATGTAAACTTGCGAATACATACTTGATTTCATTTTTAATTGAAGCAAGTCTATAATTTTTATTCAAATCTAAATGTTTCAAAATTTAATTATTAAAAATTGCTAATTTACTCCTCAGCCACCCTCAATACTTCTTCAATCGTGGTAATCCCTTCAATAACTTTCAAAAATCCGTCCTGTTTCATCGTAATCATCCCCTCAACTATAGCTTCTCTTTCTATAGACTGCGATGTCTCGTGGGAAAATATCATTCTGGCAATTTTCTCGGAAACCACCAGTACCTCAAAAATACCGATTCTTCCCAAGTAACCGGTTTTATTACAATCCGAACAGCCCTTACCAGCGTATACTTTAAATTTCTTGGTTTTAAAATCGTATAGATTACCAAGTATCTTTTTTAACTCCTCAACAACTTCCAGCTTGGGCTCTTTGGCTTCTTTACAGGTGGGGCAAATTTTCCTGACAACCCGCTGGCCGACAACGCAATTTACTGTTGAAGCAATTAAGTACGGCTCCGCATGCATGTCCAGAAGCCTTGGCAGGGCTCCGGAAGAATTATTGGTGTGAAGCGTAGAAAATACCAAGTGGCCGGTTAAAGAAGCCTGAACCGCCAAATCGGTCGTCTCGCTGTCACGTATCTCTCCGACCATAATAATATTCGGATCCTGCCTTAAAAATGACCTCAAACCGGAAGCAAAGGTTAACCCTGCCTGAGGATTAATCTGAACTTGATTGATTCCTGCCATTTGGTACTCAATAGGGTCTTCCAAAGTAACAATGTTCACCTTAGTTGAATTTAATTTTGAAAGAATAGAATAAAGGGTAGTAGTTTTCCCCGAACCCGTAGGCCCGGTTACCAGAATGATTCCGTGGGGTCTGGCAATGTTCTCTTCCAGGTTTTTTAAGGCCTTAGCTCTCAACCCAAGTTCCGGCAAGGTAGGAACTGCCCCGGTTTTTTTAAGAAGTCGCATTACTATCTTTTCACCAAAGGCCGTTGGTAAAGTTGACAGCCTTAAATCAAGTTCTTCGCGGCCAAGTTTAAAGTTGAACCTGGCATCCTGAGGAACCCGTTTCTCATCTATTTTCATGTTGCAAAGAATCTTGATCCTCGAAATAATCGAGTCGTGAATTTTTTTGGGCAAAATCAATTTCTCGTGCAATATTCCGTCTATTCTGTATCTTACCCGGGTTTCATTTTCCAAAGGCTCTATGTGGATGTCCGATGCTCTAACCCGAATACCGTATTCCAGCAGCGTCGAAACTATCCTGGCAACCGGCGCCTCACCCAGCACCGACCCAACCGGGGTACTTTGCGCGTAAGCCATACCACTGCCCGGAGTTACTTCTTTAAGTGCCTCCGTAACCTCGGAAGAAAGACCTCTTGTATATTGCTCGGCAATTGCCTTGTTTATGGCAGCTGCTGTCGCCAAATATGGCTTCAGGGTAAGTCCTGATTTTTTCTCAATAAACTCGAAAACCTGCAGGTCGAGCGGGTCGACCATCGCAACAGATAATGTTTCTTTATTCTTACTTAGGGGAATAACCTGAAACCTTTTTGCAACTTCTTCAGGGACATAGCTTAAAACCTCCGGAGATATCGGGTGCTCCGACGGGTCATCATAAGGCACCCCGATTACTTTAGCTTTTGCCTGCGCCATCTGCTCGTCAGTTACCCAGTTCATCGAAGCGATAATTTTTTCGCTCGACTCTTGTCTGCGCTTGGCTTCGCTTTTTACAAACTCCAGTTGTTCTGCGGTAATTGCGCCGACTGACGCCAGAATTTCTTCTATCGAAGATATTTTCTTTTGGTTTTCTTTAGGCGTTGCCAGTGG
>CAYMGH010000082.1:0-4083 GCA_964389935.1 uncultured Gammaproteobacteria bacterium
TAAAGCATATTTAATTCCTCTATTATTCCCTCCGCTAAATCCTAAGTTTTTTTCATTTTGCATAAATTTTATACCTCTTTCTTTGGGTAGTATAATTTGTGAACCATCAATTGAATTGTTGTCTACAACGATTATTTCAACCTCAATGTTATTCTTCTTTATTCTTCTTAAGGAATTAAGACAGCTTTGCGTCTCTTGAAGACCATTGTAATTGAGTACAACTACCGCAATTTTCATCATTTTGAATCATTATACGCTGCACAATTGACAGCTTCCAACTGCCTTATTAAACTTAACATTTAGTGAAGAATTTTATCTGGGCAGTAGGTGGATTAATTGTAATTATTGCTGTAATTTTCCTCATTTTTTCAAAAAGAAAAGTCGAAAATGATACTATAATCCCGTCACCTATATCAGAACCAGCAAATAACATGACTGATGAATCTACGAGTTCAGCAGAAAACTTGCCATTCACGTTGTTAGCTAGTGACAATATAAATGGTAAAAAGGTTAGAATTTTAACTGAAAAAGGCGACGTTGTTATCGAACTTTATGGTGATAGCCCGCTTGCTGCATCGAATTTTATTCACCTTGTCGAAAAAGGATTCTATAACGGTTTAACTTTTCACCGAAGAGAAGAGGGGTTTGTAATACAGGGCGGCGATCCAGACGGAGATGGAACTGGAGGACCGGGATACAGTTTTGAGGATGAGTCCGTGTCTCGCAGCTATAATCGGGGAATAGTTGCTATGGCAAACGCGGGTCCTAATACAAACGGAAGTCAATTTTTTATTATGCTTGAAGATGCGCCACAGCTTCCAAAACAATACACAATATTTGGCAATGTTGTCGAAGGCCTTGATGTAGTTGATAAAATTAAAGTTGGCGATAAGATGCTAAAATTAACAATTGAGTAATTATATTTAAGACGTTACCTCGGCGAATTTAAAATTTATGTGGTTATTTAGGAAGTACTGCTGCAAATACTGTTTTCAAGCTCTCAATTAATCTTTCCTTCAGAATAACCAATGACAACGCTAGATATACTGAGCCTCCTGTAATTATCATTAAAATTAACCCAAGAACATTATTAGGCAAATTCCCCTCAATCCCTTTTAAAAACAAAAGCATCACGCCAGATGCAATAATCGGTCCATAAATATTTTTGATGACGGAAATATTAATTTCCCTTTTTACGAAATAAACGATTATGGACGTTGACGCAGCAACTAGCGCTGATGCGATGGCGACTCCGGTAAAACCAAATAATTTAATGAATAGAAAAGTTAAAACCCAAGTTAAAGTAGTCCATAGAATCATTAATTTTAAAATTATCGACGGCTTGCCTATTGCGAATAACGCATTAGTTAAAGTTGTATTCACCGCTGCAAAAGTGGCGTTAAGCGCAAAAAAGTAAAGTAAGGGTAGGGCTGGTTCCCATTTTTGATAATTAGGGATCACACTGATTACACGCGGAGCGATCGCGACTAACCCGGCGACCAAAGGATATACACTGAACGTAACAAAGAACAGCGATTTTTCAATTGCACTGCTTAGACTCTTTAAATCGTGTTGGAGTCTGGAATATGCAGGAAAGGTAACTTTTATTACATTGTCCATCACAAACCTTAACGGTACAAACGCAAATCTTTGAGACCAGCCAATATAACCGACTTGCGTAAACGGTAGAATTTTTCCGAGGATTACGATTAAGAAATCGTCTTTTGCCAGTGCAATAATGCTATTTAACTGGAACGGGACTCCAAAAGAAACGAGTTTTTTTGCGCTTTGTAAGTTAAATCCGATTCCCGGTCTGAACGGGGAAAGAATGTAAACCAAAAGTAGACCAATTAAACCTCTTGCTAAAACTGACCATGTGATGCTGGAAATTCCAAAACCTTGTGCAGCTAAGATGATAGCCAGAGTGTAAAATACAAAATTTTCCGCTATTTGAGGAATTACGAATTTTGTAAAACTGAGGTGTCTTTCAAGCAGTATCGAGGGGATTGTTTTTAACGAAGAGAGTAGCAGGGAAAATACCAACATTCTGAAAAGCAATAGGCCGTCTGAGCCAAGACCGTAAAAGTTGGCTATTCTTGACGAAAAAATAAATCCGGCTAACACGAGAATTAGAATAATTAGCTGTTGAATTGTGAAAGTTGTGACAAGATCTTTTCTAGTCGGCTCCTCCTTCTTTTGAATGAGAGCGGCAGCTAAACCAATATCAGAAAAATATATTAATAAATTGATAAGCGCTAAAACCACAAAATAGATACCGAATATTTCTGGAGATAAAAGTATCGTTAAAATAAAAGTTGCGAAAAAAGTATAAGCCTGAATGAAAAAAGTCCGCAAGGTAAAGGTGACAACTCCTGAAATCGCTTTCTTTTTGATGAGCTCTATATCTAGTTCTTGGTTAGAATTTGCCATTTTTGACTCTAGAAATGTGAGGTTAGAAGTGTGAAACTGGATTATTGAGGTGAGATGTGAGATTTTTCCAACTTCCCACTTCAATTTCTATCCTCTCAATTCCCACCTCCTACTTCTACCAGTAATTTGCCTAATTATTAGTGTAATCAGAAGTACCAATGATCCTAAACTTAACATATTCGCAAGAGTTCTAACATTGGTATTTTTAAATAGGATTTTAACTTCGTGGGCCCCTTGGGGTACTTTAAAAGTGATTAATTTCAAGTCGTTATTGTCGTTTATTGGCGTGTATTGATTATCAACCAAGACATGCCAGCCGGGAAAGTTGAATAGATTCGCCTGTAATTTAACGCCAACTGTCGAATTGATTTGAATTTCCACTTTATGCGGCTCGTCTTTTACGGTATTTATTTGAGCTTCGCCGTCGATAACGACGACTCTTTCTTTTGGAATATCATTTTTGGTAATGTTCAACATACTAACGTTGCGTTCATCTTTGATTAGTTCAACTCCCGTTGGTATATATTCAAAGGATGTTCGCGAAACACCCCAATTAATAGCCTCGTTTGATGTTGCAATCTCATCCGTTAAGTTTGGTCGAAAGCTTTGCGGCTGGAATAATTTGAGGTTTGGTATGAGTAGCAAAATTAATAAAATTGATCCCATCACTAATCTTAGAATTGTAAGGTGCAGTAAATAAATAAAGGCTCCAGCTAAAATCGAGCTAAAAAGAGCTGCGAATGTCAAGAATCGCCAAGGAAACTGGAGGTAGCCAAGTGGCTTTACTATCTCCCAAATAAATTTCGAGTAGAAAGTAGTCATGAAGGCGGAAAAGAGAAAAAGCAAGAAGAAAGTAACTGGTAACTGGTAACTGGTAACTGGTAACTTTTTAGATTTATTTTTGACCCAAATAATAATTGCCAATAATAATGAAAGAATTGATACAATAATATGCAGTTTGCCGATTTTAAAAGAAATTCCGTCTGCAAGGCCTTGCGCTGATCCGCCGAAACCCCAAGTCCAATTCCAGAGTTGTTGAGGGTAAACAAAATGGATTCTAAAATCCGCAAGATTTTTAAGAAGCATATCGTCAACAATTGTGAATTTTTTTTCAAGTAGGGCGGGAATCCAGAAAAAGGCAGAAAGGAAGAAACCATAAACTATAGATAATAAACTATAAACTACAAATGTCTCGCGATGTTCTGATTGTATCGTTAAGTAAATTAAATAGATTGGCAAAATCAGCATGAATGGCAAGAAAATCAAGTTATGGGTAATCATTAGTAAGGCTAAAAAAATACCAGATAAATAAATATAGATAACTTTCTGGGTATCAAAAAGCTTGTAATATGACCAAAAGATTAACGGTAGCCATACAAAAGAAAAGCTTTCCGCTAGTGCTCCTCTGACATAAACATCGAGTGCTCTATAGGGAACTAAAAGGTAAAAGAGGGCTGATATTAATGCTGGAAATTTTCCCCACAATTCTCTGACAAGAATGTACATAGCTATGCCGGAAAATAAAATACTTGAAAAAAAGACGAGCTTAACACTATCTGTGAACCCGAAACCGATTAAGTGATAGATATCTCCAAGAATGTAGACTAAAGGGGGGTAAAAGACAAAAAGCGGATAGCCAAAGTTGAAACCTAA
>CAYMGH010000083.1:0-4030 GCA_964389935.1 uncultured Gammaproteobacteria bacterium
GAATTAAAACAAATAAATATTTGCAAACAACGGCTGCCAATATATATGCCGCCGGCGACGTTGTTGGCCCCTATCAATTTACCCACACCGGTGAATACCAATCATATATTGCTGCCCATAACGCGTTTTCAAAATATAAAAAAATAAAATGTGATTATTCTGCTATTCCTAAATGTGTTTTTACTTTTCCGGAAGTTGCTTCTGTTGGCGTTTCGGAAAAAGAAGCCGGTGACATGCATATTAAAATCAAGGTCGGTATTGCCCCAACTGCGCAACTTGGACGCGCAAATACTTCAAATGAATTTGATGGATTTGTTAAGGTGATCACCGACAGTAAAGAAAGAATTATCGGAGCGTCAATAGTTGCTCCATCGGCAGGCGAAATGATTCATGAGCTGGCACTTGCCGTCAAACTTAAAGTGAAGGCAGGTGTTCTTGCAGAAATGATACACGCCTACCCTACTTTTTCCGAAGCAATAAAGTTCGCATGCAGTTCTTTGGAGAATCGGTAACGACTACCAATCTACAGTGCTGATCTAACAACTTCTAAAAATACCTTAGCGTTTTTTTCTGCATTCTCTTCTCCTGCAAAATGACCCATGTGATCGTAAGTTATAAGTTTTGCTCCTAATTCTTTGGCAATTTGTTTGCCTTGACTGTAGTCAATTGAGTCATCATCTTTGGAATGAACGACAATAAACTTATTGGCAAGTTTTTTTACCTTATCTATATTAATTGCATAATCGAAAAAATCGGGATAGTGTTCGTCCCTTCTGCCTCTATTGAGTTTATAGTCATTATTAAAAGAAGCAATAAGTATAACTGTATCAACTTTTTTACCGAATTTGTCTAAATACAATAAAGCTGCTCTAGTCCCTAAACTGTGGCCAACTAACACCACTGGATCTTTTGACCTTGAAACTTCTTTGTCAATTATTTCCAACCACTGTTTGCTGTGAGGATGTTCACCGCCAGGCAAAGCAGGGATTGAACAAGACACACCAGCTTTTTTAAGTTCTTGAGAAATAATCTGGTACTTCTTCTTTTTGGGTGAAGATGTATATCCGTGGATAAAGATAACCTGTTTCATAAAAAATATACGTTTCAAATAATGTTCAACTCTCCCAATTTTTTCCTAAGTGCTTCTGGATTAGTAAAATGAATTGCGGTTATTCCCAATTTAGATGCCTGTTCTAGGTTCTCGAGTACATCGTCAATAAAGATTGCTTCGTTACCGTTAACACCGGCTTTTTGCAGTGCAATTTCGTATATTTTGGGGTGTGGTTTCTTTACACCTACCTCATGAGAAAAAACGCCATCTTCAAACCAATCAGTAAAATTGTGCTTTTTATTTAGCCTCTCGACTCGCTCTTTTACGTTGTCTGATAAATAATAGACTTTATATTTTTTAGAAAGTTCATCTATCAAATCTTTGGTTTCAGAAATGAGTTCATAACCATTGATCCATTCATCTTCAAGAGTTTCTGCGCTTTCTTTTAAATTTAACTTATTTATAAGAGTTTCCCAAAAGTCCTCTTTCGAAATTGTTCCCAAGCGGTAGGAATTTCCGAGTTCTCCAAAAAGCAGTTCGTGGATATCTTCTTTATCTAAATGCGATTTTTTATTTAAATACTCTATAAATTTGGTAGAGCCGTTTGTAAACAAAACCCCACCTAAATCAAAAATAATTGCTTTAATCATATTTGCTTGCACTGACACAAAGGAAGTATAGCAAAAGCAAATTAGGAATAGGAATCAACCTGAGGTCTATATTGGAGCGCTTCGGCAACATGATTAGATTTTATTTTTATTGATCCTTCAGAAACAATTATGTTCTGGATTATTGATTGCAGAAATCTTTTTTGGGCTTTTTTAAATTATTTTCAGCTCGTGAAGTAGTTCGCGGATAAGCATCCTGGCTTTGGAAAATTTAACTTCTGGTGCAGGTTGCCAATAGTCTGGAAAGTCTTCAAATGAATGTATATCCCAAAAATTGGCTTCTTCTTGAACACTTTTAAAATCAGGTATTGGTAATTTTTTGCGCATTTATTTTTTTATATGCTCTTTTTTCTCTAAGCGTGCTATCGCGTATCAATTAGTATAGTTCTCTAAGGCTTTGACAAATTCGCTTTTTACCTTCGTTAATAATCTTTTATCAGTTGTATATAGAGGAATTCCTAAAAATTCCGCTAGTGATAAGTATGCAGCATCATATGATGATATATCGAATTTTAAAGATATCTCCAGTGAATTTTTAAGAAGCTTGCTTGTTTGGTAAGTTTCGAAGTCTAATTCTAAAAAATCTTGATAAGTCTTAAGTGCCTTTTCTTTATCTAACCTCGATCTTATAACAGCTGATCTAAGTAAATTGCTAACTTCATAAAAAACTAAGGAGGGGAATGAAATTGAGATTCGATTAACTGTGAAATCATCTCTTATTTTTAAGGCAAGATCAGTTCCCTCCTCACCTGGTAAGAACCATTTTGCCAATATTGAAGCATCTATAATTATATTGAGATTGCTCACTTCGAAGTCTGGTTGAGCAGACGATCGGTGCGGTCTTCCAATTCTTTCTTACTTGCTTCGTAGACCCTTTGGGCATTAATATTTTTACCGCTGATGCTTTTTCTGAAGTTATCTATCCTTTTCATGATGATTCGTCTTTTTTCCAAATCTGAAATACGACCAAAACCTTTTGCCAAAGTGCTATTTATGACATTTTGAACGCTAGTATTCTCTTGAATAGCTACTAGACGCGATTGATCTAAAAGATCCTTTCTTAGTCTAATAGTTGTTCTGATTGCGTTTTGCATAATTTAATATTAGCATCTTGTCATCAAGATGTCAATAACTATGATAAAAGGTTGTCGTTTGGTCTATATTGTAGCGCTTCGGCAATATGGTTAGATTTAATCTTTTCCGAGTTTTCAAGATCGGCAATTGTTCTCGCTATTTTTATTACTCGATGGAAGGCGCGGGCGGAGAGATTGAGTTTTGAGATTGCTTGCTTTAGTAGTAGAACTGATTGTTGATCTAGATTACAGAACTGCTTTAATTGTTTATTATTCATCTCAGCGTTGGATGTAATTTTAAGACCTTTAAATCGTTTAAGTTGAATATTGCGAGCTGCCTGTACTCTTTTTTGAATAACTGCCGATGATTCTGATTTGAACTCACGGGTTAGTTTTTCTGGACGCACCATAGGGACTGTAATGTGCATTTCAGACCCTTTGTCGAGGTTTTTTCTAAAGGAGCGGTTCGAAACCGAAGCTGTAAAAGACCTTAAAAAGATAGCCGGTTAGAAGGATAAACTTATTGGTCACCAAAAGAATGCCCAGTATAATTAACAAGACTCCTCCTGCTCTTTGGATTTTAACTAGTATCGGTCCTGATTTTGTCAAGAATTTACCAACGGACCCGATAAAAAGGGATACTAAAAGAAATGGGACAGCAAGACCAAGAGCATAAACTGCCAAAAGTAAAATGCCCATACCTAAAGTTTGTTGAGTTGCGGCCAAAAGCAGTATCGATCCTAAAACTGCTCCCACACATGGTGTCCAGGCTGCAGCAAAAGTTATACCCATAAGAAATGGCGTTACAATTGGTAGATGTCTTAATCCTTCTGGCAATTGAATTGAGCGTTCACGATTTAGATATGCAATTGGCAAAATGCCAGCCATCCAAGCCCCTAGAATAATCACGAGAATTCCACCAACTCTTTGCACCAGTTCCCTGTTTTGGGCAAATAAGTTACCTGCAACCGATGCCGAGGCGCCAAGGAAAATAAAAACTAGTGAAAAGCCAAAGATGTAAATGAGTGACGAGACAAATATTTTTATGCGGTATTTGGCAATGTCACCTCCCTGAAGTTCTTTGACCGAAACTCCGGAAATATAAGAAATGTATGCCGGCAATAAAGGCACGACACATGGTGCCAAAAATGAGACCAGGCCTGCTAAAAATGCAATAGGTAAGTTAAATGTCTCCAAGTTGCATCACCTCATCCTTTTGTAGCTATTTAACCGCATAA
>CAYMGH010000084.1:0-3998 GCA_964389935.1 uncultured Gammaproteobacteria bacterium
CTGTCAAATAATAAATATTGATCGGGTTTGTGATAATAAAGCCGTCGAGCTTTTTGGATTTAATTAGCTTGCTAAATTCTGTAAGCCTATTCACGTCAGGTAGCAAATTATATAGACTGGAGCGTTTTTAAGCAAGAAAGCGCTTAATTAAAAAAATGCCCTGAAACTTCCAACAAGCGAGAACTCAGCCAAAATTTCCGGAAAAAATATTCTCCAGAAAATTTTTGACTGGTAGGGGTGGCTCGTAGATAGTGAATTCGGTAGCAACTAATGTTGCGGAAACTGTAATTAAACCCATTGCCAGAAGAAGAAGAATTAGAATTGTTAACTTAATTGGTGTAATGAATTTTTTAGGTTTTAGCTCTAACTCTTCTGCAGTATTAGTTAGAGGCTGGGTTGGCAGGGGCGTGTTGGCGACGGGAGGAGTAGCCGGTGGCACTGTGAACTTTTGCTCTTTGGGCATGGCACTAAACTGGTCTGAGCCGCGCCTGAGCTTTTTGAAAAATGGCTCGTCTGCTTTTTTGTCCCCTTTTAGGGGTGGCAGGTCTTTGGCGTCGGTTTTAGGGGCAACCGGAGACTGGGGGGTTGGAACTTGAGCTTGTTTTAATGCATCGGAAATTTCAAACGGAGAATTTGGTATGTTTTGATCTTTGTCGTCCATTAACTTAAGAATAGGTCGATGGAAGAAGAAGTGTCAAGTAGATTTTAGTATAATATGCAAGTATTTAGGCGCGTCGTTCAATGGTAGGACCTTGGTCTCCAAAACCAACGACGGGGGTTCGATTCCCTCCGCGCCTGCCATGTACCATTCGGAGCCTGGCTATGCTTTTTTGTGTTTAAAGAGCAGGTGATTTTAGGCAATAGTTGAAGTTTGTAAGCGTTTCCTGACAAGCTGCGTTTAGATTTGTGTTTAGTTCAGGGTCTTTGGTGTTTTCTAGTTTTGCCCAAAGCGTAAATTCTAAATTATTATTTCTAACCTCATAGCAATAATAATTTCCGGGTACATCGCAAGCTAATATACCTGGAGATTGGGTTGGGTCTGTTGGTAATTTTGGCTGGTAATCTGGTACAAGGTTAGGAATCCAAGCGTCAGAGTTTGAAGGAAATTTTGAGTCAAGGACTGTGATAGGCGGATAATGACTTTCGTCCCGAAGATATAGAATTAGCGAGTCTCTGATAGATTTTAGATTCTGCTTCCTTTGTGTGTCCCGGGCTTTTTGCTGGGCCGTACTATATGTTGCCGTGCCGATAGTTGCCAGAATGCCGATAATTGAAATGACGACGATGAGCTCAATAAGAGTAAATGCTTTTTTGACTATTGTCGATCGACTATCGACTATCGACTTTTTTAGTCTGGGCATTAATTACAGCTTAGAGTTTTGTAAAAGTAATCGCAAGCAGGGTACGAGAAGCTTATTGTAACAACCTAAAAAGGGTGCGTCCTTGTTATAGGGTTGCAAGTAGTCTTTTACAAGAGGTTCTTAAAATGCTAAACTCTATGATTGCTAAAATAAAGCAGAAAATTTATTCTATACGCTAATAAACTAATCAACAATAAACTAATCAACTAACTAATATATGGCTAAATCTAAACGTGTATTTTTCCAACTTGAATGCAGTGCGTGCAAATACCGCAATTATACGACGAGCAAAAACCCGGACAACATTGCACTGAAGTCTAAATCGCAAAGTACAAAGCTGTCTTTTAATAAGTACTGCAAACGCTGCCGCAAAATAACAGAACACAAAGAAGTTAAGATTGCCTAATTTTCAATTTGAAATTTGTAATTTGAATTGAATTTGCAATCATTAAATTTTAAAACATTTAGATTTCATTTAAAATTTAAAACTAAAAATTAAAAATTTAAGCATCTAAACGCTTATTTCGTGTACTGATAACTGCCTTTTCTAATGGTCCAACTTCCGCCCGGGCCCGTTGAGAACTGACTATCGGCGAGACCCTCTTCATAAGTTAAGCGGGCATTATTTTTAATGTTCAGCTGTTTTGCCACTATTGCAGTCACACTGATATCATCGTTCTCAATTAAAGCGCCGCCGTCCAGAGCGTAAAATACGGCATTATTGCCGGAATTCTTAATGTTGATTGCTTTGTCCAGATCGGTAGATGTTGTTACCACCAGAATATAACCTTTAGGAGTCGAGCTGGTAGGCAGAACTGAGGCGCCATTTTGAACGATGACCTGGCCATCTGTTATTAACACCGATCCGTTTGAACCAAAAGAGTCGCTTAACTTTAGTTTCGTATTGTCGTTTTTAAGATCGAAGATTCCTGTTACGTAAAGCGGGCCATTCATAGTAACTATTGCACCATTGGAGATTGTGAGATTTCCAGCATATTTTTTGGGGCCGATCGTTTTATTGGTTGTAATACTGCACTCGCCTGGCGTTAAGCTGCAGTCGATTGTTCCGCCATCCTGCGCTGCTTGTTTCCAATAATCATAATCAACGGTCGGGAATCCTGACTGCGGTCTGTTTTCGTATTTAGTACCGGTTACGGCAGGCCTGGGTGAAGTGATTGTTCCTGACGCATAAGCGTCACCTTCAATTACGGTTGTATTGTAGCCCTCGATGCTGTTGCCACCGGTCTTGTTGGAATAGACTGTTCCAATAATTGTTGCCGAATTTTCCATTCTGACTCCGCCGTTTCCTACCTGGACCGCGTAGTTAAAAGAAATAGTTTCAGTGTCTATTACGACCTGGGTTTTGACAGTTGATTTTTGGCGGGGACTAGTTGAATTGGGAACATAACCGGTGGCAACTACGTTTTTGATGTTAGCAGATTCATTGGTAACGGTTACAAAAAAAGTGCCGGTTGTGCCTACAGTTATTTCGACACCTGAACCAAACCAGTTGCCGGCATTTTCATTAAGTTGCCAGATAGCATAATCAACACCGGCCTCTGCCAGATTAACCGCCTGCTGCTGGACAACTTTATTAGAGCCTTGTCTAACGAAATTGGCGACTCTGCCAAACTGGCCTGCAGAGAAAATAATTATCACCGTAACAACGAGTATTCCCACAAGCAGGACAAAACCGGGCTGGTTTTGGGGTGATGTTGGGAAATCAGGAAGTTTTTGCGAAGGCAGTCTCATTTTTTAATTTGGCGGCGAATTTACCTGCTGCTGTTAATTGACATATTGATAAGTGCCTTTCTGAAGTATCCAACTACTTGTAGAACCCGTACCGAGAGAATATTCGCCTTCGCCAAGACCTATTTCATAGTTAAGTTTGGTGGTGTCGTCAACTAATCTAAGTTCTTGGGCTGCCACTGCGACGATATCGGTGTGACCTTGAAACAATACTTTGCCTCCTGGAGCGTACCAGAAACCACCATCAGCGCCAAAAGCACCGCCTAAAGGGTCGCCTCCTACCATTGCATTGTTTACCGTACTGTTTACTCTTGACCAAAGTATTATATAGCGGAGGGGATCTGTGAGTTTTTCAATGCTTGTATAAGTATCCCATACGGAAATTTTGCTGTCTGACATGATCACAGTTCCGGCATCAGGGAAAAAAGCGGGGTCAAGCCGGACATTAGCTGAGCCGTGAATCTTAACTTCACCATCTACCCAAACAGGCCCTCGTAATAATAGGTCGCATCCGTCGATGTCAAGTTTCCCAGTAATGTGTGCAGGGCCTAAAGAGTAAGTTACACGGGAAGCAGTGCATTGTTTGATATAATCACCAGCGGGGTATGGGCTAGTTGCATCTTCGACGCTTTTATCGTTCCAACCAACTGGTGCTGGCATTGGTTGAGAAGTTATTCCATCTAATTTATCTTTGCATGTTCCGGTTACATGGGAGCATATCCAAGACTTCCAAAAACTCATATCCCACGAAGTTTTCAAATTGCCATTTATGGTTCCTTGATTAATGGTTATGGGGCCATTGGTGAAAACATCTCCATTAATTGTGGGGCCAGTAGTCTCGCCGCCTTCTGGGTCCATAGTCAAAGAGCCGTTTACAAAAGCGGCCCC
>CAYMGH010000085.1:0-3989 GCA_964389935.1 uncultured Gammaproteobacteria bacterium
GATGAGAAGGATTTAATATGTATAAACTTTTGCCATCAGACTTTAAATATTTGTACGAAGATTGTAAGCATTGCTATTATCAAAAAGTTAAATACGGTATAGCTTTGCCCTCAATTGGTATGCCTGGAGTTTTTAGTAAAATGAATTCGCTTTTGCAAAATGCAATTATTGGGATGGATTTAAGAGAGATTAGTTCTGCGCTTCCGGCCGGAAAAATTGAGGTTAAAGAAGGATTTCTTAAATCAAAACCCATACCTCCATCAAACAACTGTTTTGTTGGAGGCCGTTTTGACATCGCTTCTAAGCTTGACGATGGAACATATTCGGTAATTGATTTTAAAATTACAGACCCGACTGAGGATAAAATTCAGAAATTTTTTGCACAACTTCATGCTTATAAATTCGCCTTAGAAAACCCTACATTCGGGGAGCCCAAAAAAGTCAGCCAGATGGGTATTGTAGCCATTAATCCAGAAGAAATTTCTTTTCCTGGTGAAAATGTGATATTCAAAGCCAAGCCTCAATGGTTTAAAATAGCTGAAAACATGGACAGGTTCTATGCCTTTATTTCCGAAATATCAAGACTTTTGAATGGCCCGGTTCCACCAGAAAATTATGAAAATTGTAAGTGGTGCTATTACAGAATTTGCACTCAGAAATCAAGAAATGGTCAAGAAGACATACCTTTCTAAAAAGAAATGGATTATTTTGATAAGTTAGCCGTTAAAATTAAATCACGGGTAAACCAATTTGTTCTATCGGTTAGAGCGTATCTCAAGCGCCTGCTTTTTCCACTGTATCTTTTTCCCATCAAACTTATTACCTACACTGCCTATTATTTAGTCAAATTCTCAATTAAGTTTGTTATTGCTCTGATTAAAATTATTATTGACTTGATAATTTATCCCTTTAGGGGCCTTAAAAACTTTTTAAAGTCTCTGTTTATTATCGGCGTGGTCGTTTATATGGCCGCTTCGCTGTTTGTGATTGCCGATTACTTACGCAACCAATACGGCTGGTACGGTAAATTCCTGTGTTCTGTGGGAATTCGGGATAAAATTCAAAGTTCAGTGGTACGGATAGTAGGCGGTTACTCGGAGGGCACAGGATTTTTCATCGCCCCGAATCAAGTGATAACAAACTTCCATGTTATTGCCGACGAGCCCAGTCCCAAAATTATCTTTCCCGACGGCAATTTCACAACGCCGGTAAAAATACTGGGAAACAAGGATATAGACTTAGTGGTTTTGTTTACCGAAAAACAATATACCAACCTGATTTTGCCTTTACCTGATGACAGAATTGCATTTCGCGCGGACGAACCCCTCATTGCCGCAGGATACCCTCTGGGTACCGATTTAACCGGTAAGGCAACTACTCTTAAGGGAAGGTTTATTGATTTTAGGAAGTCTAAGCAAATGCCAATTGGCTACATCCAAACCGATATTAGTTTGGTCAAAGGAATGAGTGGCGGCCCTTTGGTTGACCAGTGCGGCAGTGTAGTTGGAATAAATACCATTAGTCTTGCCGGCTTATCACTATTTATCAATGCAGACTGGGCAAAAACGGTGGTGCCTGATTTTACCGACCAAAACATTACTAAAATCGAAGTTGACCCTTCTATTTCACCGGAAGAAGCAGTTAAAGCTTTCTACACTTACCTCAAAGCCAGAAGAATGAAAGACGGCTTTGACTTGTTAAGTGAAGAATACCTTAAGAAAACCAACTTTGAAGAATGGACAAATCGGTTTACCGATATCTTGGACGTTGACGTTATTAAATCCGAAAGGTTCGAGGATACCAAAGATACTGCCTGGGTAAAATTCTCAACCAAAAACTGGGTGGACGAAGAAGCGGAAATACACTTTTACGAAGGTACCTGGCAAACTATTAAAGAAGACGGGGTTTATAAAATGCTTAAAAGCAAGATTAAAGAGGTCGAGAACCCGGGCTGGGACTGGTTTTATGAATAGCTTATGGGGATTAATTCAGTTCAGTTGCACTATTGCCAAATTTAAAATTGAAGCAAAGCTAACCCAGATAAGGTAAGGCACCAATAACCAGCCGGCGGTAGGGGAAACGCGCTTGAATTTCTTGATTGTCATAGCAATTGCTAGCCATAGAATAATAATTTCTACCAAAGCCAATAAGGGAGAGTGGAGGCCGAAAAATAACACCGACCACAATACGTTCAAGCCCAGCTGCAGCCAGAATATTTGCAATGCCTCCGCTTTCTTTTTGCTGTTCTTTACCTGCCAGACCAAATACAAGGCTATACCCATCAGCGCAAACAATGTCGTCCACACCGGCCCGAACAGGTAATTAGGCGGATTAAACGTCGGCTTATTTATCGTCGGATACCAGGTTTTAATCGCCGGTGCCGTAAATACCGCAGCCAAAAGCCCTACTCCTTCACAGATGCCTACGGCGGCAATTAATTTCACCCAATCAATTTTCTTCATGTCTTCAGAATAACATATTTGAATTATCTTACCTTAAGTTATAGAATCAGCTGATGAGATCTGAAAATCTGGTATTACTGGGAAGTTTTATTTTGAATGCCTGTACTGCCAACGTAGAAGGTAGGCTTGGTCGGGGAGCAGCGGTGGCGGTCTGCCAGAGAGACAGATGGCAAACAACCTGTGTTGGTGCGGGCGCCAACCACCTACCCCCGGGGGGAGAACTTGAATCATCGTGGTGGTATTCACAATACCCCCATGATCAACCTCGTCGCTACCAAAGTATTATGCCGCCACCATGAGATGGCTTTTGGTGACAACTATCTTGGTGGCATTGATCATTGGGATTATAATAGTCTTGAGGTTTTCATTAACTTCTACTCCTTCAATTTCTACCATGCAACTTACCAGCCCAGCCTTTCCAGCCAACCAGACCATTCCCTCACTATATACTTGTGACGGTGACAACGTTAACCCGCCGCTTGAAATGAGTGGCGTACCGACTAATACCCAATCACTGACCTTAATTGTTGACGACCCAGATGCTCCCGCTGGTGACTGGGTTCACTGGTTGGTTTGGAACATTGACCCCCAAATAACTCACCTTGCCGAAAACTCCGTCCCCGCCGGAGCAATTCAGGGCACCACCGACTTTGGCAATAACCTTTACGGTGGCCCCTGCCCGCCTTCCGGCACTCATCACTACCAATTCAAAGTTTACGCCCTGGATATTAAGCTAGACTTACCCCCCTCTGCTGCTAAAAAAGATCTGGAGGCTGCCATGGCCGGCCACATCCTGGCTCAAACTCAATTAATTGGCACCTACGCTCTCTAGCTAACCCTGTTATTCTTCAATATCTATTAATATCTTTCAATATTTATCAATATCTGCTAAATATTTATCATGGACATTAATCAACACAGACAGAAAGCATTGCTGAGGAGTGCAGTAGCTTCGGCGCGCATCGAGGGTAACCCGATGACCTATAAAGAAGCTTTAGCCATGCAACGCCAGGAAATTGAGGAAACTTTGCTACCCAAAAGAAAAGAAATCCTAAATACCATCCGTGAGCATAAACAAGTTTCTTTTGACTTTATTCACCGTCGTTTTTTGTCCGTCTCCCCCTCAACTCTGCGCTATGACCTTCGTCAGTTAACCAAGCAAAATCTAATCAAAAAACTCGGCGTTACCCGAGGTGCGCTCTACTCCCCGGCATAGTACAATTACTTCATGCCCGATAAATACACCGCCGTCTGGGTATCCCATTCTTCCATCTCCGATTTCCTCCGTTGCCCTCGCGCTTATTATTTAAGCCACGTTTACAAAGAACCCCAAACCGGCCGCAAAATCAGCCTCATCAGCCCTCCTCTAGCTTTAGGCCAAGCCGTCCACGAAGTCATCGAGTCTTTATCGGTTTTACCCGCCTCCGATCGATTTAAACAGTCACTGGCTCAAAAATTTGCCACTGCCTGGACCAAAGTTTCCGGAAAATTAGGTGGTTTTCGTGATCACGATCAAGAAAATAAATA
>CAYMGH010000086.1:0-3988 GCA_964389935.1 uncultured Gammaproteobacteria bacterium
TTTTAAGAGAAACTGTAGGTTTCTGGCCGGCAATTTTGACAAGCCTCCTTTATGCAACTGCCCCATTAATTGTTAGATATTCTCGCTCTTCATGGAATCCAAATCCGCTGCCATTTTTTGCTCTTTTGATGATTTATTTTATCTATAGGGCTACTAAAGAAAAAAAGTGGCATTATTTTCTAGGAGCTGGTGCCTCCTTCGGTATTGCGGCACAGCTTCATTATTTAGCTTCAATTCTCATAGCCATAGCTGGTCTTATTGTTGTTTTTAATTCGAATTTTAAGACGTGGTCTAAGACGGTTCTCTTTTCTTCAATAGGTTTTTTAATAACTTTTAGCCCTTTTCTACTTTTTGAGATTCGTCACGGATTTCCAAATTTTTATACAATTATCGATTTTGTTTCACGCGGCACAACAGCCGGTTTTGCATCAATAAATATTATTTCGCTCATCTCGAGCTTGGGCAACACTTTTCTCGAGGAAATTTCTTTGGTTAAAGGAACAGTAGCTACGAAAATATTTTTCTGGTTTTTGACAATCGGAAGTATTTTAGGACTTTATCTTAATCGTAAATCAAATGATCAAAGGTTAATTTTTTCTATTGGTCTAATTTGGTTTCTCGGAGGATTATTGGGTTTAAGGTTTTATACCGGTCAAATTTTTGATTATTATTTCGGTTTTATGTTCCCTGCGCCCTTTCTGCTTACTGGAATAGTTTTAGGTGTGTTATGGAAGAATATTATTTTGCGTCTTATGGGTGTGATTTTAATTTCTATTTTAATTGTATTTTTTTTAGACAACGCTTTTTACAAAAACACACCGAATCGCGTCATTGATCAAACAGAAGAAATCGCCACTTTTGTTATTGACAAAGCAGAAAATCAGCCATTTAATTTTGCACTTATTTCCGATAGTAATTCGGATCACGCGTACAGGTACTTTTTAGAATTAAAAGGCAAAAAACCCACCGATTTGGAAACTATGGTAACGGAACAGTTATTAGTAGTCTGCGAATCTAAAACCTGCGAGCCACTCGGGCACCCGGTTTGGGAAATCGCCGGATTTGGAAGAGCAGAAATTGCCCAAGAGCAAAATTTGGAATACGGAATAAAAATATTTCGTCTGACCCATTGGTCAGGTGCACCGTCACCAGCAGGCAAACCTGCCGTTAAGGGAGGCTAGTGATAAAATAAATTATGATTAAATTTAAACATATAGTTTCTGCTCGCCAATTCGATAAAAATTCTCTCAAATATATTTTCTCCGCTACAGACGAATTAAAAAAAGGAAAATTTAATAAAAAAGCACTCGCAGGAAAGATTATGGCTACATTATTTTATCAGCCGTCGACTAGGACAAGACTATCTTTCGAGTCGGCAATGTTGAGGTTGGGCGGATCAGTTATTGCGACAGAAAACGCTGCAGAATTTTCATCTGCAATTAAAGGCGAAACGCTTAAGGATACAATCCGCATTATCAGTCTTTATTCAGATGTTATTGTCATACGTCACCCTGAAAGCGGTAGCGCAGATATTGCTGCAAAATATTCAAATGTTCCGATAATTAATGCAGGAGACGGTGTGGGGGAGCATCCAACACAAGGTCTATTGGATTTATACACAATTTTTTCTAAGTTCCGCTCTAGAAATTTCACGATTGCAATCTGTGGAGATCATGCGAATTATCGTCCTCATCATTCTCTTTCATATTTATTGTCACTTTACCCGAAAATAGAGATTATTTATATTTCGCCAAAAAATCTTTCAATGCCACAAGAGCTAAAACAACATCTACTGGACAAAAAAATAAAATTTTCGGAAACGGAAGATTTTAAAAGTGCAGTTACAGGAGCTGATGTGATCTATCAAGGAAGAATTCCCAAAGAATATTTGGGAAAAGATTATAATAAGTATCTTGGCCAGTACGTTTTAAACAAAAGAATTCTAACAAAAATTAAAAAGAATGCCATCATTATGCATCCGCTTCCCAGAGTTAACGAAATTACTCCAGACGTAGATAGCGACAAAAGGGCGATTTATTTCGAACAGGCACAAAATGGCTTATTTATAAGAATGGCTCTTCTGCTTTTACTCTTTGACAAAGCCTATTTTTAAATCACATAATTAGTTAATGTCGGAAAAACCACATCTTTCTGTAATAATTCCAGCCTACAACGAGGAGCCTAACTTTAAAAAAGGAACTTTAGATGAGGTTCCTAAATACCTTGATAAACAAAATTATACTTACGAGATTTTGATAGTCGACGATGGTTCGGAAGACTCAACAGCGAAACTGGCAGACAAATTTTCTAAAAAACACAAAAATATAAAAGTAATAAAAAACCCTCACCAGGGTAAAGCTGAAACTGTCAAAACAGGGGTAGAGAAGTCCCAGGGAGAGTTGATATTGTTTACTGATTTCGACCAAGCGACACCTCTTTCTGAAGTAGAGAAGCTCCTGTCGCTTTTCCCAGAATATGATATTGCAATTGGTTCGAGGCAACTACCAGGCGCTAAACGCGAAAAAGAACCATTCTATCGTCACTTAATGGGATTAGTTTTTAACTTAGTCGTCCAATTCATGGCCGTGCGAGGAATCTGGGATACTCAGGCCGGTTTTAAATGTTTTAAAGCAGACGTTGCCAAAAAACTTTTCGCCATGCTTAAAGTCTATGGTAAAGGCAAACAAGTAAAAGGAGCTCTAGTAACAGCCTTCGATGTAGAGCTTTTATTTCTAGCTAAAAAACATGGGTATAAGATAAAAGAAGTTCCAATCATTTGGCACCATGTTGCAACCAGCCGCGTCAATCCTCTTAAAGATTCAATGCGAATGTTTAGAGATGTGCTTAAAATTCGCCTGAATGACCTCAGAGGCGCCTACAATTAAATCTGTCCAGAAAAATATATTTTTATTACTTATTTTATTTTCGGCGCTTATTTTACGTCTGAGTGCAATAAAAGAAATCTTTCCATTCGATCATGATCAACGAGTTGGGGCAGAAGCAGCATTTAATTTGTTTGTAAATCATAAGATTCCTCTAATTGGTCAAGAACTTTCATTTCAAGGTTTTTTTCTAGGCCCACTGCATAACTGGATTCAATATATTCCGTATGGTGTTTGCTCTCTTAAACCAGACTGTGTGCCTTATTTTTTTTCGACAATAGGAGTGATTTCAATCTTTGCCACTTATTTAGTAATTAAAAAAATCTTTGACCAGAAAGTCGCAATTTTATCGGTTTTATTATACGGGTTTTCTTTCACTTTCATTTCATACGAAATTGGGGTTAACAGTAATTTCTTCACTTACATAAGTTCCCTTATCTTACTATATTGTACATTTAATTATTTCGCAAAAAAAAACAGTTTTCTTATTATTGGAGGATTTGTTGCCGGGATAGCCACAGTCAATTTTAACCCCATCTTCATTTTTACTACCATAGCTTTTTTCATCTCAGCACTAACTAGAAAAAATCGTAATTTTTATCTATTCACTGTCGCTATTTTTGCTTTCTTAATCAATTATCTACCACTTGTATTTTTTAACGTCAGACACGAAAATCTTCTTGGCAAATCTTTGTGGATTTTTCTTAGAGAAACTCCCACAACAAAAGATTATGCTTATCACGCCATCTTCAATTTGAAAAATATATCTCTACCATTCTATTCGAATTATTTCTTCCAAAACACGCATTTTATTTTTCTAATAATTACAGTGGGTATTTTACTAACTGGGGCAAAGTTACTCATTAAGGCGAAAAGCAAATACCTTTTATTTATTCCTATTTGGATGGTCGTAGTTAACTTAGGTTTTATCTTTTACAACGGGCCAATTCCAGAATATTACTTTCAACAAACTCTACTCCCTGTTGCATTAATGGCGGCTATTATTTTTTCAAGAAAGATTAGTTTCTTCATACTATTTACAACCCTTTTCTTATTTTTTAATCTTCAAAAATTATCTGTTTTTGATTCCCGGATAAATTATCAGG
>CAYMGH010000087.1:0-3935 GCA_964389935.1 uncultured Gammaproteobacteria bacterium
AGACCTGCACCTTGTGCTAACTGAATTAGCAATTCGGCAGCTTCCTCCTCGTTTCTCGTAATCAGTTCTTGCTGTAAATCCAGCCACTTTTGTCTTGAGTGCATTAATGACCGGTCGTCCCCATAAAACCTAACATCATACCACCCACGGCCTAAAGATCCGAATTGTCCTTTTTAAAACTTCGAACTTTCGTCTCTTTCTTTCAACTATTTTATCTTGCCTGATTTGCTGGTCAGCATCGCTAATTTGTCTAGCGATGGGTGAACTCAGATCTCCTCGGGCAGCGTTTTTGAAGGCTTCTTGCATCCCCATAAACATGGGTTAGTATACTACTTAAATTTTTAAGACTGCAAGAAATGCTTCTTGGGGAATGTCGACGGATCCAAAGCGCCTCATCCTTTTCTTGCCCTTTTTCTGCTTCTCGAGTAGCTTCATCTTGCGGGTGACGTCACCGCCGTAGAGTTTTTGGGTTACGTCTTTTCTAAAGCTTGCAACTGTTTCGCGGGCAATGATTTTACCCCCAATTGCAGCTTGAATTGGAACTGCAATTTGTTGCCTTGGAATAGTTTCTTTTAATTTTTCCACCAGTTTCCTGCCAATTTCCTCTACCCTTTCCCTGGGAACAATTTGCGATAAACCTTCAATAGGTTCGTGGTTCACTAAGATATCCAGCTTTGCAAGGTTTGCATCACGGTAGAGGGAGATTTCAAAGTCCAGTGAGGCAAACCCCGAAGTTATGGTTTTTAACTGATCGTAAAAACCGATTAAAATCTCCAAAAGCGGAATTTCTGCTTCGATTTTTTGTGAAGTTCCTAAGTTCTCTATATTTTTTTGTTCTCCCCTCTTTTCGTAAATAAGTTGAGAGATGGTACCGTAATATCTTGAGGGAGCAAAAATTGTAACTTTAGCATAAGGCTCGCGGGTCGCTTTGACGGTCGGATCAAAATCGCCGGGTTTATTGATTATTTGGCCATTTTGCTCGAAGTTTACAGAAGGAGAGGCAACAATGATATCCAGATCGTATTCGCGCTCTAACCTTTCTTGGGTAATTTGCGAGTGCAAAAGCCCAAGAAAGCCGAGCCTGAAACCTTGACCCAGAGATATCGACGATTCCGGACTAAAAGCAAGAGCAGCATCATTGAGTTTGAGTTTTTCAAGACCAGTTTTTAATTTTGGTAAATCATGCGGGTCGGTTGGATAAAATGACAGAAACACAACCGGTTTGGCTTCCTGATAACCGGGAAGAGGTTTAGCGGGATCTGCGGGGTTTGTAACCGTATCGCCGACTTTAACTTTTGATAAATCTTTGATGTTGGTAACAACAAAGCCAACTTCTCCGTCAGCTATGGACTCGACTAATTTAGGACTCGGAGTGAGATAACCTATTTGCAAAACGTCGGCGCGGGTTTTGGTAGCAGTCAGCAAAATTTGTTCACCGACTTTTATTTGGCCGCCGAAAAGCCTTAATGTTGCAATAACTCCTTTATATGGATCAAGTGAAGAGTCGAAGATAAGCGCACGCACTTTGTCATCCTGAACCGATTCGGCTCCTCGAGTCTGAGTGACCTCGGAATCGAAGACCTGAGACTTACGGTCGAAGACTCGATTCAGGATCTGATCCTCACTGGAGTTTACCCCGATTCCCGCATTCGCGGGAATGACGGAGGGGTGAGGATGACTGAGAGAGCGTTTGGGCGGCGGCACTCGTTTAACAACTTCCCCAAGCAATTGATCCACACCCTCGCCTGTTTTTGCACTGACTTTAAGAATCTCCTTTTTTGTAAAACCAAGTGATTCAAGCTCTTTTATTGTTTCTTCGATATTTGCAGCAGGACTATCGATTTTGTTGACGACCGGAATAATTATTAAATTGGCTTCGAGTGATAAATTAAAATTCGCTAATGTTTGCGCCTGAACTCCTTGCGTCGCATCCACGACCAAAACTGCCCCTTCAACAGAAGCAAGGGACCTTGAAACTTCGTACGAGAAGTCTACATGGCCAGGCGTGTCGATGAGATTGAGAACGTAGTCTTGATTATTGTTCGAGCTGGTCGAGAACTTACCTTTTGAATTATTAGTAGTTTTAGTTGTAACTTCTCGATTCACTTCGTTCTCTCGAAGAATATTGTCGGGACTGTATTCTAATCGGATCGCCTTTAGCTTTATAGTTATGCCATGCTCGCGCTCAAGTTCCAAACTATCAAGCAGTTGTTCCGGATGGCCCTTTTCAACAGCTCCGCAAATTTCCATGATGCGATCGGCAAGAGTAGATTTGCCGTGGTCGATGTGGGCAATGATCGCAAAATTGCGGATATTGTCATTAACCATTTCAGTTTGTTAAGGTTAAAAATACACTATTTTTTAAAGTATTTACACTTTGAAGATCGGCAGTATGTGAAAAGTGGCCTAAATATTCAGCTTTTAATTTGTGTTTAATAAACTGGTCAAGTTCATTTAAGTATATGTTGGCGAAGATTTGACTGGTTACGTTGCCAAGTGGGATACCTTTGTCAGGGTTCAACCCTCGCATGGGTTGAGCCCTCGTTGATTGGAAGCTTTCGATAACTTGGTTCACAAGCCTAAAGATTGCTGGATCTTTTACCTTTTTGGAGATTAATTTCTTTAAGATCTCATGGTCGACTGATGCAAAGAACTTTCTGATATCAAGTTTTAGTGCCCAGCATTTTTCTTTGTAGTTTTTGCTGACTATCCGTACATATTTTTCCAGACGTCTAACAGCTTTGTGCGTACCCTTGTTAAGTCGACATGAGTAGGAATCGTAGGTGAAAGCTTTATCAAAAAGGCCGTATAAGTACTTATAAAGCA
The DNA here is from genome assembly GCA_964389935.1 of uncultured Gammaproteobacteria bacterium. GTDB lineage: Bacteria > Patescibacteriota > Microgenomatia > Curtissbacterales > GWA2-41-24 > WO2-FULL-40-11. The sequence goes on from CAYMGH010000087.1 coordinate 2,827, forward strand.
AATGGTGTACTATTCAATCACTGACATGAACTTTGTGAATATGTCTTCTTTTCGGTTCGTTGACAAAGAATTCAAAATATCCTCCATGTTTATAACTTTTGGATTTTAGTGCAAAGTACAGATCAAAAAGATTATCCTCAAGATGTCTTTCAAAAAGCTGGACATCTCTCTTGTTCCTTTTTCCGCATTTAAATTCTTCCCATGCTTGAAAAAGGTTTTCGGTTGAGATTAAACTGGTATAAGACCTTACTGTCACGATGCTCCTTTGTCATTCTCAACTCGATCGAGAATCAGACGTTCGTCCCGAGGATTCAGTCCCGAGGGATCCTCGCATTCGCGAGGATGACGCGAGAGGGAGTTTTAAACTTTAATCTAATAAGTATGCCCCCCCCCGCAGGACTTTACGCTTGAAATCCCCATTTTTGTTAAACTCTACGATTTTTACAAGAATCTGAGTTTCCATGTTCCTCGATTCCCAAAAACCAAGCGTTACACTTTGGGCCAGGAACTGGAAAAACTAACTCTTGAAATTTTAAAACTATTGTTTGCTGTACCTTCTTCACCTAATAAAATAGTTCTTCTCCACCAAATAAGTGTAAACTTGGATTTACTTAAAGTGCTTTTGCGCCTCGCCAAAGAAACCCAATGTTTGAAAAATAAAAACTATTTGGAGCTACAAGTAATTTTGCAAGAAATTGGCAAAATGCTTGGCGGTTGGATTCGCTCCGCCAAGCAAAACTCGCCAGATTAGAATCTTTCTTTCTAGGAACTACCAAGCGAACGGCCCCAACGTTGTGATTGCCATTGCCGCGATTCCAGTCATTGACGTTCAGACCATTATCAGGGTCGGCGTTGCCAACATTGGCAACGTTGGAACCAACGTTTCGCAAGTGCTTCTCCGTCAACCAAAACCTCACTGTGGATTGATTAAGCTCTCTCCACTGTATTTTATTTTCTGAGTGTTGCGAAGAAAGCGAGATTGCATTAGCAATTCCTTTTTTCGTCTCAGACAAAGAAAAACACTCGTAGTGTCTAGTAATTTTCTCTTGAGCACACTCCTGTACCACATGATACGGGACTCCGGCTGTAGAAGATTCCAGAAGTAGACG
>CAYMGH010000088.1:0-3927 GCA_964389935.1 uncultured Gammaproteobacteria bacterium
TATTTAGTTCCTCTTCAAGATTTAATCCAAATTCTATTACATATTTTTTATTGGGCTTGTTTTTGCTAGCTTTTTCAAAAGCTAATTTCAGATTTTCCAGAGAATAAAGACTTTTATAGAAATTACTATAAGTTTTCATAAAAGCATCCTTCATAGTAATAGTTCTCTAATTAGTTCTTAATAATTTCTAAAAAATTAGCTAGTTTCTTTTCCGAGTTTTTTCGTAATTTTTCCCTGAAAGCTTTTTCAAAAGGCTTCTAAAAAAGAAAAAAGTGCAATAGGCAAATTTGGTTTGATGTTATTAGTCAAGTGATTAGTAACTGCTGGCTGAATACGTCGCCGAAGCTTCGTACTTACACCACAGTCCTATCAAGCTCGTGTTCTTCGAGCACTTTATGTCTCTTTTCAAGTATGGTTTCCTCCTTAGATGCTTTCAGGAGTTATCCATTGGAGCGTAGCTGCTCGGCCCGCCTTGTCAGACGACCGATTGACCAGAGGCTCCGGCCCACCGTTCCTCTCGTACTAAATGGACCTTACTTTCAGACATTAGACACTTCCAGTAGATATAATCCAAACTGTCTCACAACGTTTTGTTAAGGGTAAGGAATCTTTTCTGCTTCGAAGGGTTCATAGATCCAATCAATTTAATAAAATCAATATGCGATTTTCTTGATGTATTGAAAAGATATAAGTCTTTTTTTCCTAGAACTTTTCTAACACGAAAACTACCTGTTTTTATACCTAATTCATTTAAGGTATTATAAACAAATAAAATTGCTTCTTTGTTTACTTGACAAAATCCAAATTCTTCAGATAAACCATCTGCATCATAAAAACCGCGAATGTAGCTTCTTTTAATGCTGTTTGATGCCTTTTTTATAATTTCTGGAGTTTCCCATTCATCTTTTTTACCAATTGGAATTTCAAAAACTCTATGGTAATACTCGAAGATGGGACGGTTACTCAAAGTTACTCTGTTATTTCTAATTTCTGGGTGGTTTGATGGATTAAATATTTCAATGAGTAATTTTTGGATTAATTTTAGCCATTCAATATTTTTCTGTGAATAACTAATTTCATATTTGCCAAATCTTGCTATTGTACCATCTCTCATCGCACCTATAAGATACGCAAGTTTAGGAGTTAATGTTATTGGTAATTCTGCTGTTGCTGCATTTCCACCATGACCAAATTTTATTTTTGATTTACTGAACAATGCAGCAAGATTAAAGTTCATATTTAATTCTTGTGCAATTTTGTTAATATCTCTGATAAAATTTACTGGTGGATTTCTTGATCCATTCATGTAAAATCTGAAGTTAATGTACTTATTGTGAAGAAGATTATTATAATTTTTATAATCTTCTTTTCTCATTTCTGCTTTTACTTTTGCCCATATCTCTATGAGTTGTTTATGGACATCTACAATTCTTGCGTCGTCAGGAAACTTGTCAAAAAAGTTTATTGATTGGACTTTTGAAACCTCCGGGAAGCTTGTTGAATCCTTGTGAATCTGGGACATAGACAGTAACAAGATTTACAAACTTATAAATCTTTGCTACATGTACCCAGCTCACGAACCCTACTTAACCCAGCTCACGAACCATCTATTAGTAAATTAACACGTACTGTGCTAGACCTACTTTTAATGGGTGAACACCCCCACCCTTGGCTGCCTACAGTTCAAAAGACAAAGCGTAGATGATCTTCTACCAAGATATCTCTAATTATTTATGAATCTAAATAGCTTACTGATAATTAAGCAAGACTTCTAAATAATTTAATTAGGAATTAAGACATCTTGACAAGAAAATCTATCTTGAGCTTTGCCTTTCGACATTCTGCACAGCCACTATATTGATTAAAGAAATTAATCTATAATCATGGATATGGTGAGCCGACGTCGAAGTAGCAAACAGCGCCGTCGATATGAGCTCTTAGGCGCTACGACTCAATTATCCCCGAGATAGCTTCTCCAGACTGTGTGCCCCTGTTAAATTAACTAATCTATCAAATTTTGATTGATTAGAACTTCCAATCTCTCCAAAAAAGTTTGATACATTTTCTTTATTGTAAATAGGTAGTCTATGATCAATTATTTTTCCGCAAGAAATTTTATTTTTCTCTAAAGTTTTTTTAATAAACTCTAAAGCATTCCTATTCATTTGAGAAAACATAATAACATTTTTTCTTTTTCCAACATAACCTTCTGCATCAAAGAATCCGCGAATGTAGTACCTAACAATATCAAATTCAGCATCTTTAATTGCTTGTGGTACATCACCATGTAAATTATTATTTACAATCAATTTTAATTGTAATAATAAAGGTTTGTTTGATATATCACAGTATTTTGCTGATTTTGTTTTCCTCAAGTGTAAATTAACTTCAAAAACTTCTTTAAATAATGGAATATTTACATTTTCAATCCATTGTGAATTTAAGTTATCGTATATTCTTACCCAATGCATTCCACTATTCTGCATTATTGTGCCATCTCTCATCGCACCTAATAAATAAGCTAATTTTGGATTTAAGGCTGTTACTAATTTTGCTTTTGTGTGGCTTTTTCCATTTCCGGATTTTAAATAAACAACATTATTTTTTAGGCCTTTATACCTTAAAATAATCTCTAATGGATAGCTGTTGTTTCTAAACCACTTGTATTTTCTAATTGTTTTTAAGATCCCTTTAGCTTTTTTATTAGAAGTTTCCGATAATTCACATCTTATTCCCTTTCCATTAAGTCTTTCAAGAAAATTTATCCCAATATTAATTTTTGAAAGATTAGGAATCATTTTCTCTTATTAAGACTCTGAAAGTTAAATACTTTTTGATGGAAAGATTGGAAGAAAAGACACATCAGTTTTCTGTCATACCTAGCCCCTATTAATTGGGCATAGGGGTTCGCTAGACCAGACTTTCGTCTCTGGATTCTGTAATGGTTAGAATCCAGTCAGGCCAACTTTTGCTCTTGCACTCTTCAGAGGATCATTGGTTGCAGAAATTAAAACTTCTGCGATTTCCAAACCTCTTGAGTTGACCTTAGGGCCCTGCTGATACCTTTTCAGCAGGGTGCCGCCCCAGCCAAACTGTCCACCTGCCGCTGTCTTGACCGAAGTCAGTAAGAAGCATAAGCTCTAAAGAGTGGTGTTTCAATTTTGTCTATCCTTGACCTAGCAGCCAAGGCTTAGCAACTACCACCTACACTACACAAAAGAGCTTATGCTACAACAACAAGCTACAGTAAAGTTTTCCGTTGAAAGAAATAAGATACTTCTTTCATCTACGGGGTCTTTTCTTCCCGCTGGAAGTCTCTGGCCTGCACACCAGAACAGTGTTTTCAGGGGACACTACCTAGGGACAGTGGAGATCTCGTTGGGCCCCGCATGCATGTCGAAAATAAAACGACAAGGTACAACGATACCATTAATCTCATTTCTAAGACATCTTTCTCTACAAAGTGTTTAACAAAATCCCAAAGGCAATTCTCTCAGATGAATGACTTTTTTCGAATCTAAAGCGAGATTAATGATAATTTCGCTACCTTAAGAGAATTATAGTCTAGAAGAACCAAAATAGTTTGTTCTACTTTCAGTTCATATTCCCGCCGTTTACCAGTCCTTAGCCTCCATCTCCGAAACTTTTGTTTTTTCAGTTTTGCTGAAGCTTTTTTCAAAAGCTTCTTTGGAAAGAGGTTTGAGATTCTGGCACTGGGCAGACGTCACGTCTCATACACAACATTGCTGTCTTGCGAGACGTTATGTTTTTGTTAAACAGTCGGACCTCCCTAGTCACTGAGCCCTGTAGTTGCAGTCATAAGACAACAATTACAGGGATTCCTTATACCGAGGATTCAGAACTAATTTGCCGAGTTCCCTTAGCTAGTTTCCACCCTCATACCTTAGGCTTCTCACCTAGAGCACC
>CAYMGH010000089.1:0-3885 GCA_964389935.1 uncultured Gammaproteobacteria bacterium
GGTCGTGAGTTCGATTCTCACCGCCGGCTCTAAACAGCCGTGAAAAGAGTTAACAGGGTTCAAAGAATAGCCAGACACGAAGAAAAGGCCGTGGTAAAGCGAATATTTTTGCTTTCTGTGGTCAGTATTGCCCTGATCGTTTTTATTTTTACTATTGGCATTAATTTACTGGGCAACTTTGCGGATTTTCTGGAATCCATTTTTGGGTCAGGAGACGCTTCTCAAAATTCAGAAAGTGCGCCTGTTGCTCCAATAATTGACACTTTGCCGGCGTCAACCAATCAAGAAAGAATTAAGGTTGCCGGATTCTCAGGAAGTGCAGCTAGAGTAGAAATATATCTTGACGTGCGTAAGGTTAGCGAAGTTGAAACAAGCAGCGGGCGATTCGAATTCAGCGATTTTCTTCTTAAGCACGGAGAAAATAAAATTTCTCTGAAAGCCATAAACAACAATGGCGATTCTAGCGACTTTTCGAAAGTAGTAACTGTTGTTCTTGATATGGAACCGCCCGAATTACAAATAGATTCCCCTAGCGACGGACAACATTTTTCCGGAAATAATCGCGTAAAAATAACAGGCAAAACTGAAGCCGCAGCACAAGTTTTCGCTCAGGGGTTTTTGGCAAATGTTGACGCGAGTGGAGAGTTTGAAGTTACAATCCCGCTGGAGGTGGAGGGTGAAAATAAAATTGAAATAAAGGCAGTTGACGATGCGGGTAACACTGAAACCAAAGAGCTAAAGCTTCACTTCAAAAAATAGCTGCGAATTGACTTATTGAATTAGTAGTCACGCGCGTAACTCAAACCAAGTAAAAACCAAAACATCACCATAATTTGAGGAAAAAACAGGGAATTAACAAACTGAGAGTGGACTATTAAAGAAATGATGCTTGCGAAAATAATCAGCTTTAAATAGTTTTTACTAACACCCGCCAAAGCACCTTTAAAAATGGCAGCTAAAAATAAAATAAAAGTAAGCAGGCCAAAAATGCCCGTAGTTGCTGCAACCAGCAGAATACTCGAATCGGCACCCGAGCCCGAATGCCCTCCCTGCGGATTATCAGTAGAAAAAGTGCCGGATTTAATTTGAGCATATCTAAAAGTATTGAAGCCAACACCGAATAAATAATTTTTAGAAAAAATCGAATAAGCGAGATGCCAGCTTTCTATTCTAGACCGGGACGTTTCATCCAGCGTAAAAGCACTTATTACTCTTTCTCTTGATTTAGGAACTGCAGTTATCAAAAACAGGAAAACAAGCAGAAGAGCCAAAAGTAATCTAGGGGATTTAATAGCACCTATTGCGATAATCGCTGTCATAAGCGCAAGGTAGGCGCTTCTGGAAAAAGTTAATATCAAGGTAATAATGAACAGTAGACTTAAGATTAAATAAAACGCATTTTTTTTAAAGACATAAAGGCTTAATGAAACTATTATAAAGAGTACTATTAACCCTCCGGCAAAATTGGGATCAATCAGGCTGGATACAAGCCGATTCAAATGCGGATCCCAGCCAAAACTACTCAGGAACCTCAAGTCAGGAAAAGTCAAAAGTTGCAACAGACCCAAAACAGAAAATGCAGCCCCAATTGCGAGAACAACTTTTAGCCAGCGTTCGATTTCCTTTTTTTGGACAATATTAAGAGTAACAGTTGTAATTGCAAAATAAAAAATAAACCTAAGTAGAAAAAGCGCTCCGGAGGCAACTTCGGAAATTGTGAATGAATTTAGCGCTAAGGTTAAAGAAAGCAGTGCGCAAGTCACAAAAATTATAAAGTAATAAAAAATATTTTTGGCAAGATATATTTTTCTTTTAGAAAATAAACTGTAAATAAAAAATATAAAGACTGTTACAATTACGCTTATATCTGTTCCTGTGATGGCTGAAGTGGCGCTGCCAATAGTAAAGCGCACTAACTGACCTGGGATAATAGATGCTAAAGACAAAAGGAGGAAAAGTCGGATAATGTCCATTTGTGGGCAGCAGAGGATTCGAACCTCTGACCTCTCGCGTGTGATACGAGCGCTCTAACCTGCTGAGCTAGCTGCCCGCCTGCTACTGTACGTGTGGCGCAATTTTAACATAAAATTAAATAGTATTTATGGATAATTCAAACAGTTTAATAACAACTATTAAGGAAATTATTCAGACAGCCTTTATCTCTTTTGGTATTTTTTTGTTTGTGTACATTTTTTTGGTGCAACCCCATAGGGTACAGGGCATATCGATGCTGCCCAATTTTGAGAGCGCTGAACTACTTTTAACCCAAAAGGTGAGTTATAGATTTACAGAGCCGAAGTTAAGAGATGTCATAGTCTTTGAGGCACCGATTGGTAAAAAGGCAGATTTTGTAAAAAGAGTGATAGGCCTGCCCGGGGACACTGTCAGAATTGAAGAAGGTGAAGTAGTTGTAAATGGCTCAAAACTCGAAGAAAATTATATTGACACTATAACCGAAGGAAATGTAGTTGTGACTCTCAGGGCAGACGAATATTTTGTAATGGGCGACAACAGATCTTCCTCTTCGGATTCAAGAGCATTTGGCCCGATTAAAAAAGATTCGATCAAAGGAAAGGTCTGGTTAGTTTACTGGCCGATAATTAAATCAAATAATTTTAAGGGAATCAGATTAATTTCCAGCAGCGACAATAGCGTCTCTGACGGATTTTATAAGCTTTGAGGTATCCTCGACCTTACCACGAGCTGCAATTTGCAGCTTAGCTTCAATTCTTGACTGACCAATTTTAACTTTTACTTTAACACTACTGCTGCTTAGCTTACTACTCAATTCTTCCTGATACTTATCAAGTTCCTCGCTTTGCAATCTTAAAGTGGGTTTTTGCTGCTTTGGCGCAATATTTTCTCTTGATTTTAATTTGCGGGCAAGCTCCTCAGCTCCTCGGACAGAAAGATTTTTGGAAAGAATCTCTTTGTACGCCTCAACTATCAAATGGGGATCCTCGAGCGAAGCCAGAGCCCTTGCATGACCTTCAGTAGTTGCACCTGAAGTGAGTGCATCTTTTAAAACATCCGGTATAGTCAGAAGCCTTAGGGTGTTGGAAACATACGGAGCACTTTTGCCGATTTTGACTGATATTTCACCGGTTGAAAGACCAAATTCGTCCATAAGACGCTTGAATGCCTGAGCTCTTTCGAGAGGATTCAAATCTATGCGCTGAACATTTTCGATAATAGCCATCTCAAGCATACCCTGAGGGGTAGTTTCTTTAATGAAGACGGGAACTTTGTCGAGTCCTGCGATTTTTGAAGCTCTCCAGCGCCTTTCTCCGGCAATAATCTGATGACCGGCTGGAGTTTTAGCAACTACAAGGGGCTCAAGAACACCATGTTCTCTGATTGAATCAACCAGTTCAACCAGAGAATCAGGAGTAATTAATCCACGGGGCTGCAAGGGATTAGGCTGCAGCATATCTATATCAATTTCGTATACCTGATTTTCTTCCACTTATTTAATTAGAAGTAATAAAGACAATTCTTTTTCCTTGATTTTTTCTGAATTCAACTTTGCCGTCTTTAATTGCAAATATCGTATGATCTTTACCAAGCATTGTACCGTCGCCGGGAAAAAAATTCGTACCTCGCTGGCGAATAATTATGCTTCCAGCTTTTGCCATCTGCCCACCAAATATTTTTACTCCCAGTCTGCGTCCCGCTGAATCTCTATTTTTATTAGTTGCGCCGCCGCCCTTTTTATGAGCCATTTTTTGAAAGTCTGCTTATTTCTTTACAATTTAATTTGTTTTCGAAAAATATCAGAGGAGCCCCGCACCGCGGGGAACTGCTGATATAATTGTTGAAAATTATTCTACAAAGATTTTCACGATGTGTCAATGTTCCTTTATTTATAGTTTGATATCTTTTGAT
>CAYMGH010000090.1:0-2131 GCA_964389935.1 uncultured Gammaproteobacteria bacterium
ACATATATCAGATGACACTTGTGTCAGGCTGATATATAATTTGAACAACATCCTATTTAGGCTGTAGACAAATTATAATTCTAACATGGAAATTGTTAAGGCTGAAGAGGTAGATATAAAGGATATTTTAGCCCTGCAGGTTCAAATATACCGTATTGACAACCTAGCCTCAAATTCAGAAGAATCTCTAAAAAAACAGCTTGCAGACGATTGCTGCGATATACTTGTCGCTAAAAACGAAAACAAAATCGTGGGTACAGCCACGATCTACTACATAAAAGTCGCGGCACGGGGCTTACCTTATGCGCTGCTTGAAGGTCTGGTTGTTGACAAAAAACAACGCCACCACGGAATAGGTTCTAAACTTTTCAAAGAATGTGTTGAAGTAGCAAAGCGTAAAAACTGCTATAAAATGATTTTTACTTCCGGTTCTGACAGGAAAAATGCTCACGATTTTTACAAAAAACTAGGATTTAAAAAATGGGGCGCAGAATTTAGAAAAGATCTTTAAGCATTAACTTTTGCCAAAATTTCGTCGGCAATGTCAAAATTGGCATAAACCTTCTGAACATCATCAAGTTCATCTAACTTATCAATCATTTTTAAAACTTTAGAGGCAACATCAACGTCATCAATAACAACAGTCGTTGTCGGTTTTTTAAAAATCTCCGCGCTTTTGACTACTATTCCTTTGCTAACCAGTGCGTTCTTAACTTTTTCAACTTCATTGGGTTTTGTAAAAACTTCTACAAGTTCCCCTGCATCTTCAACATCTTCTGCGCCACTATCTGCCGCGATTTCAAAAACTTCATCTAAAGTTTTACCAGCCCCGCCAGCGGGGCTAGGCGGGCCGCTCTTTTCGACAGTTACGAGTCCACTATCTGCAAACATCCACGAAACAGCACCTCTCGAAGCAAAAGTGCCTCCGCCTTTTTCAATTGTTCCTCTGACTTCCGGCGTTGTACGGTTTTTATTATCAGTGGCAGCTTCCACAATTAAAGCAACTTTTCCCGGCGCATATGCTTCGTAGGTAACTGATTCAATAGATTCTACACCTGTCGAAGGGCCCAGTCCCCGATCAATTGCCCTGTCAATATTATTTTTGGGCATATTGAGAGCCTTTGCCTGATCAATAGCCAGCCGCAGTTTGAAATTAGAAGCAGGATCTCCTCCACCGCCCTCACGAACAGCAATAGTAATCGCTTTACCAAGCTTGGTAAAAGCCTGCCCGCGCTTGGCATCCTTAACACCTTTTTGCCGCTTAATTGTGCTCCATTTTGAATGTCCTGACATTTAAAATCCTTTCTTGGAGCACAATATCAGGATGCTTCCATAAATCTTTACATTAATTACCATTAACTTTTGCATGGCTGATATTGTTGACCATTTAGAATGACCAGACATTTACACGCCTACTTCCCTTTGATTTTAAAATCGGAAAGAACCTTCTTTTAAGATCCTCGAAAGTGCCCTCTATATTATCTGTTTCCCCAATGATAAGCCCAGCAGATGCTATTGTATCTTCCCGTTTAAAACCGATTCTTTTTACTAAATCCCATATTTCGGGATTAGCATGTCCTGTAAGATATCTCGGTCTTTCAACTTCTCCCCTTCTTAGAAAAGAAAAGAATGACTCTAATGATTCTGTAGATTGCATTAACTTAGCAATTCTCGTATCACCGGCTGGAAAAAACGAAACTATTTCTCCAACTAATGTTCCCTTATTTATTATCAATTCCCCATCCTCCAGGGAATAGAATTCTTTACCTTTTGTTTCTCTAAACCAAACATTCAAACAACCCACAGATACCTCAGACGGAAAAAGCCTTTCTACTTGCATCATAGATGCCAAATTATACCAAAAAAGAAATTTCGTTGATTATTAATGTAAGATAAAATTTTATAAAATCCTAGTGAATAATATATTTACTCACATCATACCCATATTGTTTCATTTTTTTCACTCATTGACTAGTTTTCACAAATCTTCTAATGTTGTTTTTATGCTTGCAAGTCAATCTAAAAGCCTGAAAGAAGAAACAGATTTAGAAACACTCACTAAGCTTGCACTTGAAGCTGCTGTCTCTTCTGATTGGAATCAGGCAGAAAAAAAAAAAAAAAAAATCATTAG
>CAYMGH010000090.1:2141-3853 GCA_964389935.1 uncultured Gammaproteobacteria bacterium
TTTACAAATCTGGCAATATTTGACGCAGATAAACCATAAAGAGTTGTATTTCTTCATAAGGAAAAAATATCAAACTTTTGTTTTTCTTTATCTCTGCAAACAAAATAAAAACAATAAAAAAATCATTAGTCTTAATGAAGGTGATGTTGAAGCTTTAAATCGCCTGGCTCGGGCTGAGGTTTGCGAGGGCAATATCAAAAAAGCTGAAAAGACGTATAAAAAGGTTATCGGGATGGACCCATATAACATCATTGCCAAAAAAAACCTGGAAAAACTCACCAAAATTCCCAAGAACAATGGTTACTCAATCCCCAACAGCTACGCAAGTAGCAATGGCTCAACTGGCGGCAGCTTTTCTAATTATTTTCTCTATGAACCTGGCAAAACTAAAATTATCCCACTTTTAAATCTCGCACCACCTTCAACCATCGCCGGTCTGAATTGCGGCCAAAAACTCACTATGACACTTAAAAAACACAGTGTTTTTATCGCCAATAGTGAGGGCACCTACCTGGGAGCGTTGCCGGATGACCTCTCACACAAGCTTATTACTTTCATAAGTGGAGGCAATAAATACGATGTCTATGTTAAATTTTCAACAGCTAAAAAGTTAACAGTATTTATCAGGGAAATAGAAAGATCATCTAAATTCGAAAACCAACCTTCTTTTCACACAAATTCTTAAAGTTAAGCCGCTTTCTTTTTAAGATCCCGAAGCAAAATTTCTCCGCTCAAACTCTTGCCAGCGTGATAAACATCGTCTACTTCTACATCATCTTTGTCAACGCTTGGTATGCCTTTCGCTGCTTTCATTTGCGCAAGCTGAGATTTAAGACGCTCTATTTCGTCCTGCTCATTCCCTGTTTTTTTAAGTACATTCGCACCAAAGTCTTTTTCCCAAGGGAAAGGCTCCCTGCCAGTTGGCACTTTTCTTTCTTCTTCACTTATTCTCGGCTGTGTTTGACCTGACACACTTGTAATATCACTCTTTACCTTTTGTTCTTGTTTGTCAGTGACATCCGCATCTTTTTCACCAGAAAGTGCTTCATTATCTTCTAAAGTTTGGGCTTTGTTTTGCTCTTTGACCAGAGATTTTAGGGCAATTATGAAGGACACGACCAGAATAATAATACCAATTATTACGAAAATCATTCAAAGTAACGGCTGGCAAAATCCGAGCCTATTATTATCATTATTTCTCCACTTTCTTCTAAATTTTTCGCTTCAGTTATATCACAGTCAAATATATTTGCCAAATAGCGAGCAGTATAAGAACTTTTGCTGTCCGCAAGCATCTGCGTTTTTTCTTGCCTAGAATCACTGTTGCTAAATTCAATTACATTTGCTCCAACACTTTCAGCAAACAAAGCGGCCAGTCTTACTGCTTCAAGCTTTCCCGAACTGTTTTGAATTCGCATATTTTTACCCTCTTTAATAACCTCGCGATTTTCCATATACTCACTCACTATGCGGTTGAGCGATGCTGTGTCTGCCCCTAACACTTGCTTGCCATCGCTGTTGATAATTTCTTCCTGATAAGTTGAAAGATCAACAAATGCCAGTGAATCCACGCTTAGGCCTTTAAGCTGCCACCAAAGCTTAAGTGCATCAATTCGGGTAATATTTGTCGTCGATATGTTATCAGCAAATCCAATAGTTAAAATCTTAAAAGGCGTGGTGATTGCGGCAAAATTTATAAAGATATTTCTAGC
>CAYMGH010000091.1:0-3748 GCA_964389935.1 uncultured Gammaproteobacteria bacterium
ATTCTCAGTCAAGCTGAGAATGACAGGAGAGGAAGGTTTTAAAATAGCTTCTGCTTTACATTTAACCGTCTAAAATTTGTGCCGACACGTAGACCCTTCAATATTTTCAGGGTAAACGATGTTAGTTTACATCGAGTGTAACGAGATGAACTTTTTGGGTCACGGCTGGAACAGCAATGCAATTTGCTTGACTATTCCGGAATGGTAATCTGTGGCAGCATTCGGATCACCCTCGAAATCGCCAAATCTGTTATCAAATCGGCCCCAACTCTCAAAAGATGCATTTCTAGATGGAAAGGCTTCTTTCGGATTATGGCCAGTAAAACGATACACTCGTGTGTCAAACGCTGTTTTTGCACCTGGAACTACAGATGGGGATGTAAACACTAAGTAGCCAACGCTGCCCCGTCTTATCACTGTTGAAGCGATATTATTAGGTGGATTCTGAAGATTGTCTTCTATTACCAAGCGTTCTGACATTTATAAGTATTATATACCACGATAGATTAAATTAAACTATTGGTCTGATTTTGTGCCGGGGGTCGGAGTTAAACCTTTAGTCTTTATGGAGAAAGTCTACTTTTTGACAGCACAAAACTCGATATAATTAGCTAGTCTAGTATATAATTTAGCTGTATGAATAATGATTTGGAAGAAATTAAAGCAATTATTAGGGATCACGCCAAAGATCTCAAACAGAACTATCACATTAATAATATAGGGATCTTTGGCTCTGTTGCCCGTGGGGATAGCCGTAAAAATAGCGATGTCGACATTCTAGTTGAACTGTCACAGCCTGTTAGTTTTTTTGACTTTGTAGATATAGAAGATTACCTCAAAAAAATTCTTAGAAGAAAAGTGGATTTAGTCACAAAAAATGCGCTTAAACAAGCGATAAAAGACGATATACTTGCTGAGACAGTTTATGTCTAAAAGACAGTTAAAGCTATATGTCGAAGATATAAATGCCTCAATAGACAATATCCAAAATTTCACAAAAGATTTAACATACGCAAAATTCAAAAGGAATAAACTGGTAACAGACGCGGTTATCAGGAATTTAGAAGTTATTGGTGAGGCGGCAAAAAATATCCCCAAAGATGTAAAAGATAAACACTTTGAAATTGCTTGGCACAAAATTTCAAGTATGAGAAATAGAATGATTCATGAATATTTCAATGTAGATTTAGAAATTGTCTGGAAAACAATCCACAAAGATTTACCAACATTAAAAGATCAAATCAAAGCGTTGTTGAAATGAAGAAATCTCTATATTTTTATTTTGTGGCGCGGGACCTTTAGGATTTTAGAGAGATGAACTGTTATGCTAGTGAAAAACCTATTTCAAAGGGTAACTTCACTGTTCTGGATTTTTCTTTTGACTTCTTTGCAAAATTTAGGATAGTTAGACCCTTAATTTCTCTGGTTTTTGAATCGTACCTTGCAATAACTTCGTCAGATATTTCATCAGAGTCGTCATTTTTAGACGGTTCACCCTTAGACATATAAAGAACATCAGCTTCTTGATCGTAATAGTAGTTAAGTAGATTATTTGATTTCATATTTTTCTCCCGTCTTGATTCTATGCGTTGAATACAGAGTTAAAAGAAAATTTCTTTTGTTAAATTTAACTGCAACCACAAGATATTTTCCTGAACCTATTTTACTAAAATACTTATAAAATAACAATACATTTTTGTCCTCTATATCTACCCGAATTTTGTCTGGCTCAAGAAGCGTTTTTGAAACCTTCGGAAAGTGGATAGCAACATCAGGGTGTCTAACTAAAATGTGTCGTTTTCTTTCGTCGGTCAATTCTACTTTTTTCCCAATTATGCTGTTATAAATCATTAAGAGAATGTAAATGCAATATTTTCCTGTGTCGTGTCAAACACGACTACGTCACCAAACAGATACGGTTTAGTGGAACCTAGTTTGACTCTGTGGGCAAGGTGGGAGTCGAATCCTTCGATAAGCGGAGCTTTTCTGCGAATAAACTCAGGACTTATAGCCCACATGATCTTGCGATCAGTGGCTGGGGAGGGAGTCGAACCCTCACGGGATTAAATCCCATACGTTTTTGAGACGTAACTGTCTACCAGTTCCAGCACCCAGCCAATTGTTTTATAACAATAGCTTTTAGTTCATTTCGTTCACGTTTTTCTCGCGTTGCTCGAAAAAGGATGGCCACGCGTCTGTCACTTCTTGCGAAGCAAGAACGAATTTTCCCGCCACCGCGCCGTTAACTCGAGGTAGTCAGCCTCGTTTAGCTTGTAAAAACAGCCTGATTATTATATCATTCTTTGATGATGACTATTGACGAAATTTACAAATTGGCGATTAAAATGGGGGTTGACGCTGATCCTCGAGGGATTTCTAAAGTAAAAAACGTCCTTGAACGTACAAAAAAAGATTATAAAGAGCTTCCTGACAAAAAGAAAAAATACTTTGACAAAGAGTCATTTGACAATCCGTATTCTGATACAAGAATTCTTTTTGGTGATCATAAAAAGCAGGTAAAGAAAGTAGTTGCTGGTATAGATGCGAATGGTACTGAGGTGCTTTTGGTTGATAGGTTGAATGAAAAAGGGGAAGGTGTTGACCTTTTAATTGCCCATCACCCGAGCGGGCATGCGCTTGCTAGTCTTCATGAAGTTATGGATATTTTGGTTGATACTTTTGCTCAAACAGGAGTGCCGGAGAATGTTTCATACGGGCTTCTTCGCGAAAGTATGGGGCTAGTTAAAAGAAAATTTGGACCGCTAAACCATTCGCAGGCTATTGATATAGCAAAACTTCTTGGTGTGCCGATTCTTGCGCTGCACACTGTTTGGGATAATATCGGAGATGCCTTTATGAGGGATTTACTTTCAAAAAAAGAAAAAGAATTTGAAACCGTTTCTGATATTGTTGATGCGATTTGTGAAATTCCAGAATTTGAGGAAGCAATAAAGGGTAAAAACGGTCCAAGCATTGTTTCCGGAAGCGAGAAGACAAGGACCGGCAAGATTGTCGTTTCATTTACAGGTGGAACGAATCCTTCTAAAGAGCTCTACATGGAACTGGCTAAAGCCGGCGTTGGAACTTTGGTTGAAATGCATATTCCGGAAGATTCGGTTGTTGAGCTTAAAAAGGCTCATATAAACGCTATTGATGTTGGGCATATGGCAGCTGATTCAATAGGCGCCAATCTTTTTTTGGATCAGCTTGAAAAAAGAGGGGTTGAAGTTATTCCGGTTTCTGGTTTAATTCGCGTTTCCCGCAATAAATCTTCTAAAAATTAAAATTTTCGATGGTTGAGCAAAGAAGAGAGTTTTCAGTAAGAGTAACCGATGACCATTTGTTGGAGCGAGCAGCAAGAGGGGTATCACTTATTGAAAAAGGTGATGCAGTTGTAGAGTGCGTACAATCTCTGCTTGATCGAGGAGAAATTACGGTTACTGCTGTTGCCTCAAAAGAAGGGCCAAATTGGCCAGAGTATATTATTAGAGGAAGTAATCTTCCCGCATATAGCAAAAGACACGGTTATGATGCTTTGTTGGGTGCACTTTTGGCTATCGCAAGTAATTTAGGCCGCAGAGAAAAACTTAAGCTGAGGAGAGCCTTAGCTGATTTAAAGCCTGATGAGGAAATTAGAATCGGTCGAGCGGAGGAAACATGATTAGTGTCACCGAACTGCGTTCCGGAATTGTATTCGAGGATCCCTCCTTCGCTAAAGCTTCGGAGGGCAAGCAGTATTTTTTGGTGG
>CAYMGH010000092.1:0-3706 GCA_964389935.1 uncultured Gammaproteobacteria bacterium
TTTTGCAATGATATGGCAAACTCTTTTTGGTCTACGCCGCAATAAATAATTTGTACCTTTTTTCGTGTATATCTTTTAAGTTTTTGCGCAGTTTGATTTGAGATAGCAATGTAAGCATCAAAGTTTGATCTCATATTATATCTTTCGAGTATTTCCCCAAATATCCCATAAACGCCTGCGTTTTTAAACCAATCATTTAGCCAAACATCCGGATACCAAGCAACCGCTGGAATTCTTTTTTTTAGAGAAATTTTTTTGGCGATAAAATGAGAGATATAATTTCCACCGTCGACGATATCGATATCTAGTGATCTGCCTAGATTGATAGCTGAGAAAATATATCTTATTCTAGAAATACAGTGGCCTCCATAAGCTGAATAATTGCGGGTTTGCCCTGCACGATATACATGAACATTGTCTATTTTTTCAAAAGGTTTGGCGCCATGTGTTTTAGCTGCAATTACATAGACTTTGTGTTTCTTAGCTAGTTCTCTTGCGACAAAATAAGTTCTTGATTCGACACCGCCCGAAAATCGCAAATCCTTTCCTGTTGGAAAAAATTCAGTAACAAAAAGAATTTTCATTTCTTTATAGATCCTCGCTTACGCGAGGATGAGAGGGCGCGGGGAGATTTTTTTGAAGAGTTTTGAAGGGTTATTTGTCTTACTAAAAAAGTGATTTCACTTCTTAAGTCTTCTATCATTACATAGATTCTAAAAACCAGATAAAAAAGAAGCGCAAGTGAAATATAGACGATAATGTCGACACCTCTGCCTACCCCAAAAAGTTCGGCAATTCTGGTTGTAGTCTGAGGCAAAGACACCCCTACCAAACCGGCAATCCAAATAAACAACCAAAAAAATGTTGCCTGCCTTGAGAGAACCCCTTCTCTAAATCTTAAATAAACCCTTGAAATTGCAAATATTATTATTGCCAAGAGTATTATTTGTATTGTTGTAAACATATTTTGCAATTATATATTACCTATACAACCTAACCAAGAGTTTTGCAAAAACAGACAGAGAGTTGATATTCTTTTGTCCTTTCTCCCTTGAATATTGTGTGTAAATTAAATCTATGGGTACTTCTGATACCTTTAAATTATGCCGTTTTGCCTCTAGTAAAATTTCCGAAGAAAAATCCATTTTGTCGGCTCTAAAATCTATAAATTGTAAAGCCTTTTTCGAGAATGATCTTAGACCAGACTGTGAATCAGTTGTAGAAACACCAAAAAAAACAAGAGTTGCCAAATTTGCAAGCTTATTAATAATTAATCTATCAAGTGGTGCTTTTTGATAATTTTTAAATCTTGAACCGATAACAAGATCTGCTTTTTCTTGCAAAATGGGATTTATAACTTTCTGTAAATCCCTTGGGTTGTGCTGCCCGTCAGAATCAAAAGTTACAAGTAAATCAGCTTTTTGGGATTTTGCATAGTCTATACCAGTTTTGATGGCAGCTCCAAGCCCCCTATTGATTATGTGCGAAAGGACTTTGATCCCCTCTTTTTTGGCCATTTCCCCCGTTTGGTCCGTTGAGCCGTCATTTATCACAACATATTCCAAGCTACTAATACCATTAAGCTTTTTGGGTAAATTGGCAATAACTTGCCGAATAACTGAAGCTTCGTTATATGCTGGTAAAACTACTACTGCTTTCACTTTTTATCATGAGCGGGAAACTACAAAAATTCCTGTTAGCATAACAGCAATACCAACAATTCTAATAATACTAACGTGTTCTTTTAAGAAAATCGCAGACCCAATTGTCGTCATTAAGAAAACTATGGTTGCAAAGATAGGATAGGAGCGTGAAAGATCATTAAATGTAAGCACTCTAAGCCATATAAGAAAAGAGAACCCGTATAGTATTAATCCTGTGATAATATATGGACTTATCGCGACTTTGAGGATATTGGCAATAATATTTGTAGTTTCTGCTGAAATTCCACCGGTTTTAACGACACCAGTTTTTAGAAGAATGTTGGCGGTTACATTAAAAGCAACACTCACAACGAGCAAAGCGTAAAAATTTTGCAGCACAAGGGTCATTACAAGATATTACCACTGACTACTGACATTTTCCACATAGAACAAATTCAAATTTAAAATTAAAAAAATCATATTTTTATGCTACCCAATAGCCCCTGGTGAACAAAATTATAAGTATTGCTTGTAATACTATGAAGGATGTAACAAGTAGAATTTTAACTGTGAAGCTTTTAATGTGGGCAAGTACAATATAAATAGGGAAGGCGATTAAAATATAACGCGGCATAGAAGCAAGCGTTCCTGTTAGTGTAGGGGTTAATACCGCTAACCAGCTGAAAATTAACCATTCCCTTTTTACTCTTTTAGTAGCAATTGTTAATGCGATAAGTGCAAAGATAGTTGCTGCTAACTCAAGTATGGCATTGAATAGCGGCAGCCCTGAAGTTGTCACTAGTATTTTAAAATAGCGCCAAAAAACTTGAGGTAAAAGCACTAGCTGCGTAGTTGACCTTTCCTGTCCCCAAATAGTCTGGGCTGTTAAAAAATAGAAAGGATTATTAAATTCAATTTTTAAATAAATCATGTATATGACAAGACCTAGAGGAATAATTAATAATGGGGTCAATGATTTAAAACTTTTTCCTTTAATTAAAGCCGGCACCAAAAATATGCCAATCAAGCGAGTAGTGGAGGCTAATGAACCAATGGTTGATGCTAATATTATTTTCTTCTTCTCGAAAAAATAAAAAGAGGAAATAATAAGCAAAAAAAATAATCCTTCAGTGTAGACGGCTCCGAAATAAAAGGACGTGGGAAAGACTAAAAGAAAAAGACATGACCAAAAAGCTGTTTTTTCATCATAATTTTTTTTGACAAGCTTGTAGAAAAGTAGCAAACCAGCCAAAAAAGCTAAATTTGACAATATTAAAGCTGCGACCAAAAAATTACCAAACGTCAAATAAGAAATTAGTCTTACTAGAATCGGATAAAATGGGAAAAATGCCTGAGTGAATTGGTAGGCGTATCCGTCTTGGGCGATTCTTAAGTAATGCACTCCATCAAAATTACCAAAATAATATATCCAAAAAGGTACATGTTCAATTTTTAAGATCTCGGCATACGGAAATCTATTACCAAAGACAGGTAATATACTCTGTGCAAAAAAAGCAACAAAGAACAAAAAAAGCCTCCAAATCAGAAAGAACAAAAAAATCTGTAAGTATCTCTTTTTAGACTGATTCATCTTTACTGCATTTTAAATTAACTCGTGAATTTTGTACTTTTTTAAAGATGTATTTACTCCCATCATCATAAATGGTCTCGTAAGAATTAGATTCTCGCAGCGATGCGAGAATATTTTTTAGTTCTTTTTCGGTTGAGGGCCAAAAATTGTTATTACTTTGGCCTTCTCTAAGATCGAATGCTATAACATCTGGTTGTACTTGGTTAACCTTTGCACAACTTTTAATAAGAACTAAATCATTGTGCGTAAAGAATACGGCTAAATTGTTTTGTGTCATAATTTTTCCCTCTCTGGGTATTTTTGAGATAAACTCCCGTAGAAAGTCAAGATTTTTTGTATGTTTGTAGAAATCAAAATTATACAGGAGACCGAATGGGCCTCTAAATACAATAGTATGCAAAATTATTACTATGATAACCAGACAGCTTGCCCAAAATATAGATATTTTTTGAAAAAGTTTTTTTTTCTGCAA
>CAYMGH010000093.1:0-3652 GCA_964389935.1 uncultured Gammaproteobacteria bacterium
CCGTGGGGCTAAAATATTTCTAAATCTCAAGTACAGCCACAACCGGCAGGTGATCAGAAACTAAAACCTGCGGAACCTTAATTGACACCGGCCTAAAATGAGGCGAAACAAAAACGTAGTCAATTAAAAACCCCCTTGGAGCAATTTTGTGAATTTTTGGATGGGTTGTCTGTACAACACTAGCTTCAAGCATCAAATTGTTGGCAACTTTGCTAACCAGACCAACGGTTTTACTGTCCGGTGTATTATTTAAATCGCCTCCAACAATAAATGGCACTCTGAGGGAATTTAAATAGTTAGCAACCAGCCTTGCCTGGCGCAGGGTTTCTGCCGTATCAACTGGCGGAGCAGTCCATGCTCCGTGCCAGCTTAGTATTTCAATTTCTTTTCCAAATAGGTTAACTTGCGCAGTCAGTAAATGTCTTGAGATTAGAGGGCGAATTTCTGCCGCACTTTCACCATCCAATTCCTCAAGGGTTACATGCTCAAAAGTTTTCAAAACAATCACCCTTTTGCTTAAAATTTTTGTTTTGCTAAAAACCGCGTTTCCAAAAGTTGACAGCTCGTCATCTCTAAGTCTAAGATCGCCATGATAAACTCCATCCATACCAAGTCTCTCCTTTAGTTCTTCAAATAAATTCGCGCCTTTGTCACCCGTTAAATTAAAACCCCTGGTTGTCACCTCCTGCATAGCAATAAAATCAGGGTCTTCACGCATCAAAAAAGCAACCAGGCTGTCCAAATATTTTCCCTTGAATATGTTTATCTGGATAAATTTTATTTTTTTCACATTTGTTAAAATAGAATTATGAACAGAAAAGGTTTCGTCTGGCTGATAATTCTAATCTTAGTACCACTAATCTCATTCTACTTAATCAAAACCAATTTTTCTAAACTTCCCAATGAGAAATCAAAAAAATTAGCATCAACTATACGTCCATATTCAAACGCCAAATCATGGCAGATAACAAACAATAGCAAAATTTGCATATTGTACGTAAACAAATGCAAAGAAGCACCTTCCGTAATAACTTTCTCCTCAGACGACGACTGGGTAGAAGTCTATAAATTCTATAGAGATAATTTAATAAGTAAAGGCTGGCAAACCCACAGCTATATAGTAACTTCTATACCAAGCAGTCTGGTAATCGGTAATGACACCTATTTTGAAGATTCAGTTTGCGAAGCTGTCGTTCGGGAAAATAAAAATAATTATCTTGGGCTCATAGACGCCGAAGAAACTGATTCGTTCATAATTTCTGTTTCCTGCTTTATAGATTAAAAACCAACCGTTATTTTGCTATACTAAGCTGAAAATGTACAAAGTAATTGGTTTTGTAATTTTGGTTTTTGCCCTTGCTGCAATTTCAACGACTCAACTACTTGCCCAAACGCTTAGGAATTCTCCCAATGCTTCACCAGTTGGCATTACCGTCGAATCAAATTCAAGCAATATTAAGCCTCAGGAATCAACCGCATCGGGCGAACAGCAGCAGCTCGAAAAATTAAAAAAAGAGGATATTACCAAGCCTGAAGAAGAAGCCGAAAAAGGGCAGATTCTAGATCTTTTTGCCAACCGCCCGATTTCAAACCTTACCCCGTTCAATTTTATAGCTTTCACAGTCCAGTATGCGGTCGGCGTCGGCGTACCGGCCAACACCATTGTTCTCATCCTGCTGCTGCCCTTTTTGGCAACGCTTGTTGCGTTTGTCAGGCATGTTATCGGTCTTCCAAGCCTGGATCTTCTGGTTCCCATTGCTCTTTCGATAACGCTGGTTGCAACCGGCATCATCGCCGGCTCTATTCTCCTATTTGCAATTTTACTGGCATCTTCAATCGGCCGGCTTATTCTCAGGCGCGTCAGGATCATGCAGTTGCCTAAAAAAGCAGTTTCAATTCTAATTGTCGCTATTTTTGTCTTTGGCTCACTCGTTATTAGTGCAGCCAACGGCATACTAAGTGTTAAACAACTCTCAATTTTTCCAATTTTACTCCTTATATTATTGGGAGAAAAAATAATCTCTCTTCAGCTGACCAGAAGTTTTAATGAAACCCTGACAATTACAGGAGTCACAATCTTCATAGGTTTACTCGGATTTCTCGTTCTGTCAACCGAGCTGTTCAGGCAGGCAATTCTACTGTATCCGGAAATTATCGTTCTCCTGATTCCGGCAAATTTTGCTATCGGCCGCTACTTTGGTCTGCGCCTGACAGAAATTTATCGCTTCTCTTACATCAAAAAGCATGGCACTTAGCACCGGCCCTTTGGGTATGAACGCCCGTAACTTTCTCTATATAAGGAGATATAACTCACCGCCAGCCAAAAGAATTGCCGACGATAAATTAAGGACCAAAAGGCTTTTAATCGGCCAGAAAATCCCCACTACCAAGCTTATTAAAGCCTTCAACAGCCGCGAGTCCATACGCACCTTTGACTGGAATCTGCCGGAAAACGGTTTTGTAGTCAAACCCGCAAGGGGTTACGGTGGAGAAGGAATTCTTGTCTTCATTAGCTGGAAAAATGAAAGAGGCCGCACCATTTCCGGCAAACGCTACAATGTGCAGCAGCTGGAATCTCATCTTTTCGATATTTTTGAAGGCGTCTATTCACTTCAGGATCTTCCGGATAAAGCCTATATTGAAGAAAGGGTTCTTGTCCACAAATTTTTTAAGAAATTCGCTTCCATCGGCCTTGCCGATATTCGCATTATTATTTTCAAATCTATTCCCGTCATGGCTATGCTTCGCCTGCCAACGCCGGAATCCAAATTCACAGCCAATCTGCACTTGGGAGCAATCGGTGTCGGCATCGACATTCGAACAGGAATAACCCAGCACGCATTTGTTAAGGGCAAGGAAATAACCAAATTTCCCGGCACAACCTACAAAATAAGAGGGATTAAAATACCCAGTTGGGACGAAATTTTGCTAATGGGAGCCAAAACTCAGGAAATGAGCATGCTCGGATACATGGGAATTGATATTGTCTTCGATGCCAAAAAAGGCCCTATTGTGCTGGAAATTAATGCCAGGCCAGGCTTGGAAATCCAAAAGGCAAATTTAAGTTCGCTGAGATCCAGGCTCGAAAAAATTGAAGACGTCAAACCGGCTAGCATTGAAAGAGGCATTGAACTTGCCAAATCTCTGTTCGCTGCTCAAGTTGTCCAAAACGTCAACGTTTCACCAACTACCATCTCGGTCTTTGAGCCGGTCACGTTTTACAACAACGGCAACCAAAAAACTTATAACGCCAAGATCGATTCGGGCGCCTTTCGAACTGCAATCGACTGGTCAGTTGCTAAAGATCTTAATTTAAAGCCAATTTCTCAAAAAATTTTGGTCGATTCAGCTAACGCCAGACAACTCCGGCAGGCAGCTAAAGTAACCTTCACACTTGCCGGTAAAAGATTTAGTACGATTGCAACTATTACCGACAGGTCGCACATGAACTATCCTGTCATAATCGGCCGCAAAGACATGACCGGCTTTGTTATCAACCCCAATCTGGTTAGTGCTGTCAAGGACGAATCCGAAGACGAGCTCTGAATCAGATGAGTTTGCTACTTGACATTAACCCATAATTTTCGCTATCCTACTCTCGGCTGCACTAGCAGCTAATTTTTATGGAAAGAAACGAAGCTGAGAGACGAGC
>CAYMGH010000094.1:0-3607 GCA_964389935.1 uncultured Gammaproteobacteria bacterium
GCCCTAAGTTTCATCATCTCCCAACAAATCTTCGCCGGTTTCCCGCAAATAACTTTTTATAGCTTGGTTGCTTTGTATATTTACGTTTTTCTCAAGTGTATATTCGAAAACGCCCCAAAAATTAAAATAATTTCACTCGTCACTATATCTATTTTTTTTGGATTTATCCTTTCAGCTATTCAAATATTGCCAACTTATGAACTTTTCAAGCTTTCAACCAAAAGCAGCAATCCTAAAAGCGTCCTAGAGAGCTTCCCATATACAACCAAAAATCTAATACAATTTTTCGATCCTTTTAGTCTTGGATCTCCAAAAGACGCCTCATATCCTAAATGGACTCCAGGCAAGTGGGGCATTTTTTGGGAAAGCGCAGCTTATTTAGGATTAATCCCTTTGGCATTATCTATAGTAGCTATAATAACGAGTTTCGTAAAAAATTTTAAACAAAAAAAACACATCCTTATCTTATTTGCCATTCTCACTATCAGCCTTTTATTAAGTTTAGGTAAAGACTCGCCGCTTCATGTAATTTACTCTTTCCCTCCATTTTCCATCTTCAGAGTTCCATCCCGATTCTTGTTATTTACACAATTCACTATGGTCCTTCTCTCAGCAATTTATTTACACAACATTAAAAAGACACGGCTCCTAATCCTTTCTATCGCAGCAATAGCGGTAATAAACCTATTTTGGCTGTTTTTTAATTACAACCCTGTAGACAAAGCCAAGGACTGGTTCCAACTTCCGCAAACAGCTAAGTACCTCATTGAGAATCAAGCCCAAAGAATATACTCAGTAGGAAACTCATCGATTTGGAATAAAATTTTTCTAGAAAACGGCTGGCAAAATACTTCATATTATAGCTTTGCAAGAAACGGTTTGGACCAAAACTCTAATTTTATTTTTTCATTGGATCAATTTGGCATTTATGAAAGTATGTTAACTGAACGTTTCGCGTTTGTGCGCGATATTATCAGCAGACAATTTAATTTTGAAAACAACAACTTCATATTGTCAGAAATTGGTATAGATCTTTTAACAGCAAACAATGTTAGCCACTTAATAAGTCCATACGAAATAAAAAATGAGAATTTAGAAAAAGTTTACCAAACTGTTGAAAATGGGCAAAAATTTGCTGTTTACAAAATCTTAAAAAAACCTCAGCTTTACAATCTCAGCTCAAAAGTTAAGTATATTAACTCAAAATCCGAAATTTTCAACATGATTGAAGAACAAAACTTTAACCCGCTAGATGAAATAGTCACTGAAGATAAAATACATTTCAACAATGGACAAACTGATGATTGGCGAGTACTCAAATACGATAGAGCCTCGCCAAACTTTATTAAAATAACATTAACCACAAAAAATGACGGCGTATTTGTATTGAATGAAAGTTATTACCCGAGCTGGCAGGTATATGTTGACAACAACAGGACAGATATATTTGGCGCAAACATTAATTCAATGGCAGTTAAAGTAGATCCTGGGGATCATAATATAGAGTTTTATTACATGCCAAAAAGCTTTTTTGCCGGCGGTCTAATTTCATTAGGTTCTTTTTTATTCTTATCGGGCTTGTTTATTCTCCTTAAAAAATCTAAAACTGTTTAAACAAATCGCTATTTCTATTAGCCGAGTTTTTTTCGGCCATTTCATAATAATACTCTGCCTCTTGCTGATTTTTATAACACCTTTCGTACACGTTTCCTAATTTATAAAAGGCTAGTTCCTTTGGCTGATTAATACTAAGGGCTTTGCGGTAAAAATTTTCAGCTTCACTGCATTGATTCCTGTCCAAATTCAAATCTCCTAGTGCAATCATGGCTTGATTATTTTCGCTGTAAACTTCTAAAGATTTCTCAAAATACTTCTGTCCTTCATCAGCATTCCCCCGATCGACTAAAAAAACACCTGCCACATAGTAGTAACCAGAGTATATGGATATGTTGTGCTGTTGGATAAAGTTAAGATATTGGCCCCTTGCTGCCTCTGGACTAAACTTAAATTTAGCGAAATTGTCGGCAAGTTTTTGGACAATTTGATTATCATTTGGCTCCTGCCCTTTTTTGTAAATTCTAAACAGCATGCCCTCGTTAATCCACACATAGTCATCTGGAGTTACATCTGGCCTCACATTGCTATAAATTGGGTATTTATTTATATTTAGCTCGACAAAACGATAGAAAAGAGGCGCAATATCCAGAATTTTCTTTAGATTTTCGGATTTAAAATCCTCGGGAAAGTTAAGATTTGGATGTCGCTCCACTAATATCTTCCGGTAATAAGGGTACTTGACAGTGCCAGACATAACTATGATTGAGTCCGGATTAACATTCTCTACATAGCGACTATACTGTGTATTAAAAGTAGGAGTATCTCCCTGCAAAAAAATCAGTCCGGGCGGATCAGCATGTGAAAGAAAATCCTCACCAAGATACTTTCCAATCTTGTAATGAGAAAGATCAGATTTGGGAAAATTTGTGAGAAATAAGTAAAAAGGGAATAGAAGAAATACGCCCGATATTAAAACTTTGGCTAGAGGTTTGAATCTTTGAATTTTTATAATTTTCGGCAAAAATTCAACAATATATATTAGACCGTAGGCGACAACAATAGCCCAGAATAAATAAGAGACCATAAAAAACCTTTCTATTACCCCTAGGATAAAATCGCCGAAAGGCGGGAATGCGGAGTACATCATGAAAAAAGGACCCGAAAAGAAAATAGCCAAAATTAAAAACCAGAAAAATTTTGGATTTTTCATTATCAGATGAAAAAGCCCTAATAGAAAAAGAGCTAGGCCAACTAAGGTGAAATCAGCTTTTAAAACTTTAAAATACCATAAACCGTTTATTAATCTTGCTACGGCCGGTGTACCAACAAGTTCCGAGGTTGCGGTAAAAGTACCATAATCTGCCCGTGTTATAAGCCTGATAAAATTTGTTAAGTTCGAAGGGTCGTCCCAATTAACTGGAGTATCCCTTAAAGCAGCCAGTGGAATAAAGATATACGGTAAGAGCCCAAGTAAAAATACGCCAAACATTTTTAAAACTGTTTTCCTTTCAAACAAACATTTTTTGTCAGTTACATAAACCAGATATACCCAGGCAGGTAAAAGCAAAAGTGTCGTTTGATGGTGGAAAAAGGCCAACCCGAAGAATAAGAAAGACAAATATAAGTATCTATTATGTTTACTAAATAACTTCTTAGAATTGACTATCTTAAATTCTCTCCAGCTTACTAAAAAAAACAAGCTAGTCAAGATTAAAGCATTCGTGAGTTGAAACACTTCCGCAACATGTGCATAAAGCCAAAAAATCGGATTGAAAGCTAAAGTAAGAGAAGCAACCAATGCGACAATTTTGTTTTTGAGAAGTTTATCAACTACTAAAAAAAGAAAACCGATAGAAATAGCTTGCAAGAAAGCACTCGTCAAATTAGCTTTATATGCAACCGTTGCTTGATAGGGTAGGTGGGTAAAAACCCAACCAATCATAGTATTCAACGGATAACCCGGAGGATGAGCAACACCAGCGAAATGGGCAGCCAGAATAATATCTCCACTATCACCCCCAAAAACTGATGGGGAAATACCGGGAATATA
>CAYMGH010000095.1:0-3597 GCA_964389935.1 uncultured Gammaproteobacteria bacterium
GATGAAAGTATACTATCTGGAAGTTTTCCAGCGCAAATACGCGCGATGAAAAAGCGAGTTTCCGTCAATTAGAAGTAAAGTTGAAACCTTTTTTGTCATCGCGAGCACATTCAATAAACTCAGTGTAAACTCCGCGTGGCGATCTATTCAAGATTGCTTCACCCCGCATTGCGGGGTTCGCAATGACAGCACACACTTCACGAAGAAATTCTAGCACGATTAAAAATCAAGCGGCAGCCGGGGTTTCCTGCCGTTTCCAAATTGAAACAACTTGTCTACCTTCAAGTTCCCCATCCTGATCAAGAACTGTTTCGAGAGAATCCCATTGGTCTTCAGTCAAAATCTGTGGATTTTTTAACAGCTCTCTCTGAAAAGTAGTTGTGCATACTCTATTGTAAGCCTTTAACCATACGTCTAGAGTAGCATCAGGAACGTAATCATTTCCTTCTGCTAAAAATACAAGCATATTGCATACACCAATCCCCACATCTGTAATCCCCACAACTTCTGTTATGCCATCGATCTTTTTCGATTTATTGATCAACTGCATAGCAAGATTCCTTTTGAAGAGTTCTGGAAACAAAACCTCTAAGGGAATTGCTAATTGGCCGCCACGCTCAGTCATATGCGAATATTAAGAACTTTCGGTAATTAAAAGTCAAGCTTGGGCGGGTTTTGAAGATTTCAGCACTTTCGTCTTCAACTTAAACTTAATTTCCCCATCACTAGTCGGCTTGCCGACTAATTTTTCGAATTGATCCCGGTCTAGCGTTTCTTTTTCAAGTAAAGTTTGGGCAACTTTATCCAGATTATTTCTGTACTTAGTAAGCAAATCTTTCGCATTTTTATAGCCTAAATCAATTATTTTAGAAATCTCTTTATCTATTTTCGCAGAAAGTTCTGGAGAAACCTGTGATCCTTCTCCCATTCCCGGCCACATGCCAAATTGCGGTCTAGGTGTAAAAATTGTGGGCCCAAGATCACTCATTCCAAATTGGGTAACCATTTCCCGCGCAATATTGCTGGCAATTTCCAAATCGCTGGCTGCCCCCGTTGTATATTCTCCGGAAACAATATCTTCTGCTGCCCGTCCTCCCATCAAAGTTGCAATGCGCTCAAGTAGCCTCTGTCTTGTCTCTGTATACCTATCAATTGAAGGCGGAACTAACGTATGCCCGCCACTCATCCCGCGGGCTACAATTGAAATTCTGTGAACCGGATCGACATGCGGTAAATAGTGGGCAACAATAGCATGACCCGCTTCATGATATGCAGTCAATTTCTTCTCTTCAACAGATTGCATCCTGCGCCTTTGTGGACCAAGTTTTACTTTAGTTGCAGCCTCTTCCAAATCCAAATCATCAATAGCTTTTTTATCAGTTCTGGCAGCCAGTATTGCAGCCTCATTTAACATATTTTCAAGGTCGGCACCAGAAAAACCGACTGTTCTTGTTGCCAGTCTTTCGTCGTTAACATTCTTACTAAAAGGTTTACCTTTTTTGTGAATTTTAATTATGGCCTTTCTGCCTTCAATGTCCGGCAAATCCAAACTTACTGTTCTATCAAACCTTCCAGGCCTGGTCAGAGCCGGGTCGAGCAAATCCGGCCTGTTGGTTGCTGCCATCACCATCACATTGTCGTTTGGCGCAAAACCGTCCATTTCCACCAAAATTTGGTTTAAGGTTTGCTCCCGCTCGTCGTGCCCGCCGGAAAAACCCATACCGCGCATCCTGCCTATAGATTCAATTTCGTCGATAAAAATAATTGCCGGAGAAGCACTTTTGGCTTTACTAAATAAATCCCGGACGCGGGCAGCTCCCACCCCAACTAACATCTCCATAAATTCACTGCCGGCAACGGAAAAAAACGGCACCCCCGCTTCACCGGCAACTGCTCTTGCCAATAAAGTTTTGCCGGTCCCTGCCGGACCAATAAGCAGTACCCCTTTTGGAGTTCTGGCGCCAATTGCTTTGTACTTTTGCGGATGCTTTAAAAAGTCAACAACTTCCTGAAGTTCTTGCTTAGCTTCATCTACACCGGCAACATCGGCAAATGTTACTTTTGTTCTTGAACCGGTAAACTGCTTGGCGCGGGATTGCCCAAAAGAAAAAACGCTGGAAGCTCCTTCCCTTGCCTGCCGAAATATAAAGAAGAAGAAAATGATAATAATTGCCAGCGGCAAAAATGTAGTCAGAATCGTTATCCAGGCTTTACTAAAAGTATTGTCTTTAATAGAAATGTTTACATTTGCGGGATTAACTTGCGCAGCTTGAAGCGCATCGAAAAAAGACTGGTTTTGTTCTTTTCTGGAAACATAGTTTGAATCGTCCTTTAAAACTATATTCAATTTGTCATCGTCTATTTCAATACTTTTAATTTTTTCACCCTTTATATCATTAATAACTCTGGAGATAGGCTCAGCCGGCAGCAACCTTGCGGCCGGGTTAGAAGTTGCCGCGAAAAATGCAAAAAGCAGCAAACCCAAAATCGCGTAAATTACAAATCCCCGCCAGCCGCTCTTTTTGCCCATTTTGGGCAGTTTCACCTGCGGAATCGGCGATTTGGCGCCGAAACCTTTCTTTTGAGTAGTTTGAGAATTTGAATTTTCCTCAGCTTTTTCGTCTGGGTTTTTGGGCATTGTGAAGGGTTATTTTAGCACCTGAAAACCTAAATTGCTAGCGGGATTTCAGAAGATTTTCTCGCTCGTTCCTCAACTTGTCTTTGATACTCTCCCAAACCCGCAAATCTAAGCATGAAATCCGGAAGTCTAATTCCATCATCAATCAGCTGGCGTGCTGCATCTACCCATTCTTCAGGACTCACCAACTCGGCTTGAGCCTCAATATTCTTAGAAGGATAGGGTACTTTTGTTGCCACTCTTCTTTTGGCGATTCTTGCGGCAGCTTCTGGATCATCGGCAAGAACAACAACAGTATAACGTGCTCTCGAATCACCATCTCTAAATGTTTCAACCAAAAATGTCTGATTTCCGGGAGGAAGACCATTCGTTTCAATATACCTATTGGGTATAAGTCTGGGGCACTCTTTGGGCACAAGTAAAACTTTTGCTTCTCTACGTTTAGCATCGACAACATCTATCAATAAAAAACTTGAATTATCTAAATTAGGCATTGCTGAAAGCTTATTGAGCACCTCTTTTTCTATATCAGGTGAATGAGGATAAAGAACAATTTTGCTGTATTCTTCACGATCAATTCCAGAATTCTGCCAAACGTCCCTATAAAAACCGCCTTGACCGTCGATTTCCTTAACCATTAATTTAATAATAATTTATTTTCATTACTTTTTGCACCTTATCAAAAATCTTCTATTCGGATACATATAATCGTGTTTGGAATTTGAAATAGCGAAGGGATTATAAATGAAATAATCTACCTAAACCTCGTCTTCGTCCCGAACCATCAATAGTCCTAATGAACTTGTCGACAATTTGAGTTTGGGACATACCACCTAAACTCATTATCCAACCTCTATTACCAAAACCACGATTAACAAACGTCCAATTTTCACTAATCCAAAATCTTTCTGTGGGCACAAGATGCCCATCTTCCCTTGTCACAATGGGCACTCCATCTG
>CAYMGH010000096.1:0-3511 GCA_964389935.1 uncultured Gammaproteobacteria bacterium
TAACTATCTAAAAGAAAAAGGAGGAGAACTGTACGGTATGTAGGGGGCCAGCACAGGGACTTGACTTCCTTCCTTAATAGTTATATATTCGTTATCGATCTGCCCGATTGCATGTCAATGAATCAGACAGACAACCCAGGTGATTACTCTACACAAAAAATATCCCCGAATTTAATTTCCAAAATTGTTGAAGTATTAAGAAATAAGGCATACGGGTCCGTTGAAATTTACATTGAGAATTTTAGTGTCACGCAAATTACCGAGAGGACCATTACCAAGTTGAGCCGGCCGAAGCAGATCACCAAAAGATTTTCCATCAAAGTTTTAAAAAATCGAAATTTTTCTTCGAGCAGCCAGGTTCAGGAGTAATCTAATGAAATTCAAAATTCTGCCCTTTTTTACACTAATGTTAAGCTTATTCACAATAGCCGGTACAGCTTCTGCCGATTCAAATTTAGAGATATCAACAACATCCAGCTTTTCTGCCCTTTCCACAAATTTTTCCGGAGGGCAGACGATTTTTGTGAGGCTTGCATCTGATTTGCCCGGCATGTCGGAGGGCAAATTGAATGTCCGCGACAATGAATATAATCTGGTCAACTCTTTTGATTTTGAAAAGGACGGCAGTTATTTTTCGGCGGTCGTCGCGGTTCCATACGATCAGGGGTATTATTCACTGGAGGCGATAGTTAAGAATAACGACTCGAATACAACCAGTGTTAAAACTATTAAGGTGGGAAACCCGACAAATGCCAATGTCAGGGTCAATGTTCACAGCAGCGCAAGTGGCAGCGAAGTTTTGGGCGAAAGTAACGGGACAGAGGGTTCAGAGGGAGCAGATGGTACAAAGGAGGTCAATGCAGAACCTGAGGTTGATGATAATGGGCAGCGAGATGTTAGCGGCGATTATTATTTTGATAAATCAACTTCGAAAGGCTTTGGACAGTATTTGACATCAATTTTCCGCGAAATTGCCGATTTTCTCTGGCCGTTTTAGCTCTTTTAAAATTACTATGAGAAGAATTATTGAAGAAATTTTCTCAACATCTTTATATCAATCCACTTCATAGTATATTCTTGACAATCACAAATTTATCGTTATAATTACGACATATAGTACTCATCAATTTTTAATTTTAAATTTTAAATTTTTAATATCCTTTTTCTTCTGCCCCAAAAAATTATAATTTAATGACTAGCATTGCTAAAACCCAATCCTTGTTTTCCCGGGGCTATTTATTTTTCGAGAAGTTTTCTCAAACCGGGTCAAGATTAAAGTCTATTAAAGTCGCCTCATTCTTCTCCGGGCTTAAAAATCTCAAAAATTTAAAAAGCAAAAAAATCTTAATTTTTGCAGCAATCATTGTTCTGATAATTGCCGGCGTCTGGTTTTTTAGATCAAGTAATCAGTCGCAAATATCCGGTGAAACGACTTATGTTGCAGAGGGCCCGAGAGCCCAGCTTAATAAAAGGTTTGAGGTGCCGATAAAGGATTCAGATGGTAAAGAAGTTGGTTCAGTCCTTGTCGTTAATGTGACTTATCTTGAGCGCACAGGGGAGTTAATTTATCAGGGCAGAAGACTGCTTTCCAAAGAAGGCAAAGATTTTATTGTAATTAATTTGGAGGTTGAAAACGCAACAGGTAATAGGCTGACTGTAAGACCGGTCGACTTTTTCAGGCTTATTGACGCAAATGGCAAAAGCTACGCGCCGGATATTCAGACCGACCCGGTAAAAGTTGAGCCAAAATCTTCAAAGCGAACCAGAACTATATATATAGTGGGAGATGATCAGAAAATTCTTACCTTTATGATAGGTGAGATCAAAGGTGGCAAGTTTGAAACTGTGGAAGTGGCTATCTAATTTAGATAGCTTGACAAAGCAAACTTAGCTTTGTTAAGCTTTAGAAAACTTAAAGAGCCTGCCGGGTACAATGCTGTACCCGACTTACCAGATACCGTCTGGTATCTGGCCTGCTCCTCTGAAAGTTAAGAATCTGTCCAAAAATCGCTGAGTGCTAAAAGCTTAATGCTTAAAGCAAGATAAATACGAACTGACCGCTAACGGAGGTTTGTTACTAAGTCTAAATGACTTGGTGGCAAGCCTCCGTTTTCGTTTATCTATCAGATAACCGCGATAAGCTTCGAAATTATGGAAACGGAAAAATCTTCTAATGAAAGGAGGTGAAAAAATTTGAATAAATTCATAACAAAAATTGGAGTTGCCGCATCTTCAGCAGCCTTAGTACTTGGTTCGCTTTTAGCACCGGCTTTGGCTGTAGATATTGAAGTTTCCGGCAATGGTGCAGACAGCAACAACACTGTCAACTACACACAGGAAAACAAGGTCGAGGTCAAACAGAATAACGATGCTGATATCAGCAATGATATTGATGTTGACGCCGACACTGGTAACAACGAAGCCAACAAGAACACCGGCGGCGATGTAACAATTGATACCGGTGATGCTGATTCGAACGTAACTGTTACAAACACGGTTAACTCGAACCAGGCGGAAGTTGACGCTTGTTGTCCGGGTGATGTTGAGATAACTATTTCTGGTAACGGTGCAAAATCAGACAATGATGTCACCGTTAAATCCAAGAATAAAGTTGAGGTCAAACAAGACAACGACGTTTATATCGACAACGATATTGACGTTGATCTTGACACTGGCGACAACGAAGCCAACAAGAACACCGGCGGCGACGTAGAAATTGACACCGGTGATGCCGATTCCAGCGTTACAGTAGAGAATTGGGCAAATGCTAATGCGGCTGTTGTTACCCCCGGCGGCAATGGAGGCGGATCCTTCTCTGTTTGGATTACCGGTAACGGTGCAAACAGCGACAATAATGTCTACCTGGATCTTGATTCCAAAGTTGAAGTCAAACAGGATAACGATGCTGACATTTCAAACGATGTTGACGTCGATCTTGACACTGGCGACAACGAAGCCAACAAGAACACCGGTGGCGACGTAACAATCGATACTGGTGATGCTGATTCTGACGTTGATGTAAGCAATGCTGCTAACGTCAACTGGGCAGACGTTGATGCATGTGGTTGTATCCTTGACGGTTCAGTCAAAGTTTCGGGTAACGGCGCAGATAGCGACAATGACGTTACTTTGAAATTAAAGAGTGACCTAGAGGTCAAACAAGACAACGATTTCGATTGCAGTAGAGAGAAAGATTGCAACGACATCGATGTTGATCTTGACACAGGCGACAACGAGGCTAACAAAAACACTCACTTCGATGGTGACCCGGGTATAGAAACCGGTGATGCATCAAGTGATGTTGATGTTAGCAATGAAGCCAACTCCAACACAGTCGGAAATGTTGATCTTAGTGGTTCAGATATAACTATTAACCTCAACCTAGAAGGTCTGTTGGCTCTGCTTTTAGGTCTTTTAGACTAAAAGATTAAATCCTAAGTTCTTGGGGGCTTTACTCCGAGGGTTGAGTTTCAAAACACAATCCAGAGGGTAACCTCCAAGAATAAAGGAT
>CAYMGH010000097.1:0-3480 GCA_964389935.1 uncultured Gammaproteobacteria bacterium
AGTTTTGCGTGATTCGAACAATAATACGATTTATTTCGTCATCAATTAAAATATCCGGAATATCAGCTTCAGCCAGTTTCAAAATCTCATCAAAAAGCTCTTGCTCCAGTTTAGCTTCAACCTGATCTGCCATAATCCTTTCAAGATCAGTTCGAACCAACTCCTGCAAATGCTTCAAGTCCCCAGCGCCAATTTTTTTAGCGAAATTGTCATCAATTCCGTCCTTTGACCCTTTTGGCTCCTCTGCAACTTTTGTCTCCTCTTTTAAATATATCTTGTTGCCGTGCGCATCATAAATGAACTTTTTTGACCTCTGATCTTCCTCCTCTTCTTCTCCAGTTTCTTGTTTCTTGCTCGCCTCGCTTCGCGGGCGAAGCGGGTTTACAGTTTTTTGTTGTTTACTCCAGGCTTCATAAATATTTTTAATCGATTCATTAACATCTTTTTCGGCAACTTCCTTCGGCTTTAATCTTTTAATCTTCATCTTCTTCCAGTCGCCAATTTTTACTTGTGGTTTTGCCGTCAAAGTAGCCGTAAAAGAGAATGACGAATCTTTAACCAGAGAGTGTACCGCAATATTCGGACTGCCAAGCGCAGTAATATTTTCCTTTTTAAAAATCTCGTCTAAATGTTTGGTGACTAAGAATCTTGCTGCATCATTAAGAATCTTGTTAACGCCGATTTTATCCTCAATTACGTTTTGGGGGATTTTGCCCGGCCGAAAGCCGGGAAATTTTTGGTCGCGGCTAATAACTTCAACAATTTCTCCATACGCAGCCACAAATGCTGCGCGAGTTATATCAACCTTAACCTCAACTCTGCCTTTTTCGCCGCGATTTAATGTATATCGCATAGTAATTTGAAATTATACTAGAAGCTAAAACTCCAGTCTAACTAGAACATAAGTTCAATATATTTTACATATTTTTATTGCTATCGCAATTATTTTTTGCAAAATATTTTATTTGAAACTCTGTATACCAATATTCTTACCCTCAAAAGTATCGACCAATAAATACAATACTTCCTCTTTATCCAAATTGTAATTCTCTCTTAAAACTGTTATCTCTTCTCTACAAGGATATGGGTGGATATATACGCTTTTTTGAAGTTTATAAAAACCTAACTCCTTCAGTTTTTTTCTTAAAAACTCGCGGGCAACTTTTTTATCCTCAGAAATATCAAAAATAACCATCCTCCATTTTCCATCCCACTTAGCGGGTTTACTGATTTTCATATCATCGAAATCGTACTTATTAATTCTCGTTTCACCTTTTTTTGTAAGCGTTGCAATAACCTTCCCATTCTCTTCTGCAAAAATAACATCGCCAATTTTTTCCAGCCTTTTTAATTCTTGGTTAAACAATCTATGGTTAAAATTTTCCAGTTTCTGCTGTGTCGATTTATTCTGTTTTTTAAGATAGTAAATAATTTTTGGCAGTCCCGGCGCAATAACACTTCCAACCACTAATGCACCTAAACCTAACACTAATAAAACATCTTTTACATGAGGCTTAATCTTCATTTAAGCTCTACAAATAATATCCAAATAAAATAATAATTGCAAATATTTGTTGCGATAGCAATTTATTTTTGCAGAAAGGTTAAAGATTATAGATACACTATCAGCCTTTTTTAAGTTTTATTAACTTGCCTGAATTTAAAAGAAGAGAAGCACTGCCTAAAACTATACTTGGAATTTGGGGGTTAGGAACTAAAAGTTCCAACGGGTTCTGAAAAATAACGTCATTTTCTAATTGACTATAAAGATATTGGGACAATCTGCCTACTAATCTACCTGAAAAAATTGCTGCACCCCCTCTCAATGAAATAAGAAGTAATTGGTAGTTAGGACTTGAAATTCCTTCATTATTAAGACTTGTAATATACCGAGAACTTTCATATAGCATCCAACAAAGACCTCCTATAGGTGCCACAAACCTTAAACTGCTAAGTGTCGAACCAATGAATACATTTTTCTTCTCATTCCAAAACGCACTGCGCACCCCCCCCGCAACTTCTTGTCTAAAACCTTCTACAAACTTTTGCGCAAAAACTTCTTGACCACTTTTGCCATTACCTGCCTTAAAATGCTTGTCCATCCATTCATTTACGCTGTCTCCAATCTGTTGGTCATGAACGCTCAAAACCCAATGGTCAGGATTTCTTATTAAATCAGCAAATTCGGAGCTGCCAGCTTCACCGCGTTCATGCTGATCGTGGACCCGTGCCGTCGAGATTGCTAAAACTTCATCACCTTCCGCTTCTCTAGCTTCCCGGAAATAACCTTTAGCAACACTAAAATCCCGCCTCAAAGCAGTTCTCCTCATCACCGAATCCGCGGCTTTCTCATCGACTTCAAGCCGATCACCTAAAATTCCACTAGCTTCGACGTACGGCTCAATAGAAAAATTTCTGCGTTCCATAAGAACTAGAGGATATAATTTGAAGCTAAATTTGTCAAGAAAATCGCTTGAGGAGTTGATCTATTGGGATAACTTCCGTTTTTTCATTATCCCGACTTTTCACTTCTAATTTCCCCTTGCCAACTTTTTTACTGACCACAAGTCTTATTGGTATTCCGATTAAGTCGCAATCTGCAAATTTTTCACCGGCACTAGTCTTTTCTCGATCATCCCAAAGCACATCAATACCGGCTTTAGTCAACTTCCCATAAGCCTCCTTAGCCCATGATTCGGTTCCATGATCCTCGATATGAACCAAGTGTGCACCATACGGGCTAACCGGCGCAGACCAAATAATCCCCTTGTCATCATGATGCACTTCCACAATTGCTCCCATTAGCCTACTTATTCCGATTCCGTAGCAACCCATCAAAACCAAATGATCCTTGCCACTTTTGTCCTTGTATTTGAGTTCGAAAGCTTCGGAGAATTTATCTTTAAGAGGAAAAATATTACCAACTTCAATTGTTTGGACGCGCTTTAGGGGCCCATGCCCGAGATCACACTGTTTCCCTTCGCGAACTTTAGCAATTTCCACATTTTCTGAATAATCGCCACCCGGACAATAAATAATTTCGTCCTCACCATTCTCAGCTATGACCTGAAACTCATCAGAGAACTCGGAAAATGTGCCGCCCGCAGCATGCGTTAAAATCGCATCCAAACTGCATCGCGTAAATATTTTTGAATAAGCATCTATTACCGTTTTATAGTATTTTTCAAAATCTTTTTCATCAGTATGAACGCTGTATAGATCTTTCATCAAAAATTCGCGTCCGCGAAGCAAACCCGATTTAGCTCTTGGCTCGTCGCGAAACTTGGTTTGAATTTGATAAATGTATTTGGGTAGATCCTGATATGAATTTACGAATCTCTTTAAAAGCGGCACCACAATTTCTTCATGGCTGGGACCAAGTGCAAAGTCGCCGGATGCTGCTTTGGTTTTGTAAAGCGCGTCAAAGCTTTTCCACCGGCCGGTTGCCTCCCAATTGGCTTTAGGATGAAGAACAGGCAT
>CAYMGH010000098.1:0-3477 GCA_964389935.1 uncultured Gammaproteobacteria bacterium
CTCCCCTAAAAAATTTATTTTTCCAGAGCACCCGTTGTTCTCCTTCCTAAAAGAAAACGGTGGAATCAACCGTTTTTATGGCGGGGGTACAGCGCAAGTTGATTACAACATGCCAACCCATTATCAGATATACGGGTTAGAAGGTTACGACACATTAAGGCTAAAACGTTATGCGGATCTTATAGTAGCTTCAAGAAACAACGGAAAAGTTCCATCAGCCTACTTACGATCAGACGCTGTTTTTCCGGATGAAGAAAACGGCTATCGCAAACGCTTATTCGACCTTTTGGGAGTTAAGTATCTACTCGACAAAGAGGATACACCCAAAACTGGGGCAGATTGGAACGTGAACAAATTTCCTAACGATGATGTACAAGGGTTTTGGCAAGATGGAAAATTTTTAGTGTATTTGCGAAACGAATCGCTTCCGAGAGTATTCATGTCCTCAAACTATACTGTTGCCAAAAGTGACAATGAAATTATCGAAAAAATTTTCAATAAAGATTTTGATTTTAAAACAATTATTTTAGAGGAAGAACCGTCAATACCGATCGAAATTTACAATGAAGAAATTGCTGAGCCAAAAATTTTAAACTACAGCCCAAATAAAGCAGTATTTGCTACAAATTCCCAGAGCAATTCAATCCTTTTTCTCTCAGACGCTTACGATAATGATTGGCAAACTTACATAGATGGCCAAAAGTCCAAAATCTTACGGGCTGACTATGCCCTTAGAGCTGTAGCTGTACCAGCAGGTGAGCATATTGTCGACTTTAAGTATCAACCCAAATCTTTCACTATTGGAATCATTGTTTCAACATTAAGCATATTATCTTTGATTACGTTTAGCATATACTTCGCCAGAAAAAAGCAATTTTGATGAAAAAATACGTTATTTTTCTAGTTTTAATTTCCTTGATTGCACTTTGGCCTTTTTTCAAAAAAGGATATTTCGAAAGCCACGATGGTGAATGGATGGTTATTAGATTTTCGGCTTTTCATCAAACACTGGCCGGCGGCCAATTTCCGGTTAGATTCGTAGATCGGCTGAATAACAATTATGGCTATCCGGTTTTAAATTTTCTATATCCCCTACCTTTCTATTTGTCAGAAATACCAAAAATTGTAGGAATAGGGTTCGTTGATAGTGTCAAAATTACATTTATAGCATCTTCAGTTTTTTCGGCACTTGCAATGTTTTGGGCACTTTCACAATTTTTTACAAAACATGCTAGTCTTGCCGGATCCATCATCTATCTATTTATTCCATATAGATTTGTTGACCTCTATGTTAGAGGATCATTAGGAGAAAACGTGGCATTTGCCGTTGCCCCACTTGTTCTTGGTTCAATTTTTAAAATCTCCAAAGGTCAGAAAATTTTCCTGCCCATACTTGCGATTTGTGTAGGTCTTTTAATAACATCGAATAATGTTATCGCTGCTCTCTTTTTACCGCTACTTTTTTTAATTTCAATGTTGCTTGTTAAAAAAAATAAGCTGAAAATCTCAGCCGCTTTTTTTGTAGGATTTTTGATATCGGCATTTTTCTGGGCTCCGGCACTCTATGATTTGCAATTTGTTAATCTTTCTAAGATAAAAGTATCAGAAATAAGTGATCACGTTTCCTCGATAGATAAATTGTTGATTCCGAGTTGGGGCTACGGTCCAACGCCGCAAAGTCAAGATGGTTTTTCTCCTCAAGTAGGAATAGTTGCTCTCGCCATTTTCATTGCGAGTGTTTATTTATTTTTAAAATCCAAAAGAAAGGATAATGTAGTTGCAGCACTTCTCACAGTCTTCATAACGGCTTTTCTTCTGATGTCAAAAGCTTCTTTGCCGATTTGGCAGAACATACCGTTTATCGATGTAATTCAATTTCCATGGAGACTCTTGTCGGTGATAGTTCTAATTTCCGGGCTGCTAGCTGCTTTTGTCTTTGATTCAATCAAGAATAAAAGATTGATTACAATCTTAGTTATTGCTGCCAGCATCACCTCAACCATCATTTATACAAAGCCAAAAAATTTCGTCGATAGGGAAGACGGATTTTATGCAACTAATGAGGCTACGACGACCGTAAGGGATGAATATCTGCCGCTTTGGGTCAAAGAATCACCAGATAAACGTGCCGGGCAAAAAATTGAATTAACGAATAAGGGTGAATTATCAAATCTTAAAATCAGACCAGCAAATTATCAAGCAACGATTAGTACTAAAGAAGAATCAGACATACTAGTCAACACGATTTATTTTCCAGGCCATCAAGTTCAGGTTGACGGGAGAAGGGTACCTATTAATTTTCAAAATAAATTCGGGTTGATTACTTTCCAATTGCCCAAAGGAATCCACGAAGTTATAATCACATATGGAAAGACTCCAGTCCATCTTGCTTCAGAAATAGTTTCCTTACTGGTTCTGATTGGAACTGGTGTTTGGTTCTACACGTTATGGCGAAAACAAATAGTTAAATAATGAACCCGTTTCAAAACACAAGATACTAGTCATTCTCAGCTTGCTTGCCCTGAGTATTACCGAAGGGACTGAGAATCAGATCCTCACTTTCGTGAGGATGACATAGGGGTCTGGAAACCAGTTCAATAATCTATGAATAACAATCTAAAGTTTTTAGTAACAGGTGGGGCTGGATTCATCGGATCAGAAATTGTCAGGCAGCTTCTTGATGCAAATTTATCTGTAAGAGTAGCAGACGATCTTTCTAAAAAAGACCTTTCGGCTTCGCTCAAGGCGAGTGCCCGAGTAGACAGTCGTGCCGAATTTACAAAAGTAGATTTAACCGACAAGAAAAAAGCCGAAGAGGTTTTCAGAGGTATTGATATTTGTATCAATGCCGCAGCAAAAATTGGAGGCA
This sequence comes from uncultured Gammaproteobacteria bacterium, assembly GCA_964389935.1. Classification (GTDB taxonomy): domain Bacteria; phylum Patescibacteriota; class Microgenomatia; order Curtissbacterales; family GWA2-41-24; genus WO2-FULL-40-11. Next base: position 2,870 of record CAYMGH010000098.1, read on the forward strand.
TAGGGTACTTCCACAAATATTCAGCGACAATACTATCTGAAAACAATAAACTTTATTCTTCGACTTTTGAGGCAGCAGTCAAAGCAAAACTTCATCGGATGGTGTATATCTCCTCATCCATGGTTTTTGAATCAACAACCAGCTTCCCATCAAAGGAAGAAGATATTAGTAAAATTCCACCACCAATATCTTCATACGGTTTTTCTAAATTAACAGGAGAATGGTATTGTCATTCGTTCCTCGATCAATACAAATTGCCTTTCTCTATTTGCAGACCTTTTAACGCATATGGGATCAACGAATTTCCAGAAAGAGAAGTAGGATATGCTCATGTGATTCCGGATTTAGTCAGAAAGATTCTTTCAAATCAGTATCCCCTTGAACTGCTAGGTGATGGTCAACAAACCAGATGTTTTACCCATGTTTCTGATGTTGCAAATGGTATCATCACAGTTGCTCTTAACCCCAAGGGCAGAAACCAAGATTTCAATATAGGAAGCGATAAAGAAATAAAAATGGTTGATCTGGCTCGCAAAATTTGGGAAGTTATGGATGTTAAAAAACCATTTAAAGTAAAATATGTTAAAGGTTTTAAATTCGATATCAAA
>CAYMGH010000099.1:0-3475 GCA_964389935.1 uncultured Gammaproteobacteria bacterium
TTTTCAATTTAGGATTTTCAATTTTCAATGAATTTTTAATGATTAAATTTTTAAACATTTAGATCGGCTTTTGCTCATACCATCTTGTCTCCTGTTCATAAGCGTAACCAACTTGATATAAAAGCTCTTCTGAAAAATGCGGGCCGACAATTTGCAGGCCTACTGGAAGACCATTGATAAATCCGCAGGGAACATTGAGGCTTGGAACGCCTGCCAAATTTTGATTGACTACAAAGATATCAGAAAGATACATCTTGAGAGGATCATCACTTTTCTCACCGATTTTGAATGGCAGCGTTGGCGATGTTGGGCAGATAATAACGTCGATTTTTCTACACACTGAGCTTGTAGAAGGGTCAAACGCTTTTTCAAAATCCTCTTTAATTAGCCTTCTGACTTTCATGGCCTTTAGGTAATAAGCATCGTAATAACCGCTAGAGAGTGTAAAAGTTCCCAGAATTATTCGCCTTTTAGCTTCCTCACCAAACTTTTCGCGGCCAAAACCGAATCTGATTCCGTCATAGCGAGCCAGATTTGACGATACTTCTGACGGTTGGATAATGTAATAGGTGGCAACTCCATATTTAGTGTGGGGGAGTGTTAATTCTTCAATTTTTGCTCCGAGTTTTTCTAAAGTCTTGACGGCAGCTAAAGTTTTTTCCTTGATATTTTTGTCCAAATTCCCAAAATATTCTTTGGGCAGGCCGATTTTTAAATTCTTGACTCCCCTATTAATATTTTTTGTGTAATCCCCTATTCTGTTTTCTTGGGTTGTTGAATCAAAAAAATCTTTGCCGGCGGTGTTATTTAAAACAAGCGCATTGTCGTAAACTGTTTTGGTTAAATGGCCAATACTGTCAAGTGATGATGCCATCGCAATAACTCCAGAACGAGATACTAAACCGTAGGTGGGCTTGATGCCCACAAGGTTGCAAAATGCTGCAGGAAGCCTGACGGATGAGCCGGTATCTGTACCTGTTGCTGCCAAACACTGACCAGCCGCAACAGCCGCACCTGAACCCGAGGAGGATCCCCCGGGAACTCTCTTTAAATCATAAGGATTTTTGGTGGGACCGAAATCGGAATTCTCGCCGCTTGAACCGTGTCCCCAAGCATCCAGATTGGTTTTGCCGATACAAATGGCGTTCTCGTCCAGAAGTTTTTTGACAACTGTGGCATTGTAAGCAGGAACATAATTTTGTAAAACTTTTGAACCGGCTGTAGTTTTAATACCTTTGGTAGAAAAAAGATCTTTAAAAGCAATTGGGATGCCGGCTAGTAGACTGAACTTCTGATTATTGGAAACCAGCTCGTCAACTTTTTTTGCCTGCTTTAGAGCCTCTTGCTCACAAATCGTTATAAAAGAATTAAGTTTGGCATTTAGTTTTTTGGCTCTCTCTAAAAATGACTGAGCAAGCTCGACAGCAGATATTTTTTTTTCGGCAATTAATTCAGAAGCCTCTTGGATTGTTAATTTTTGAGTATTAATCATTGTCGAAAACCGCATCTACCTCAAAAAAACCGTTGTGTTGTCTTGACGCGTTTTTTAAAGCAGCTTCTTGGGACAGCGAGGGTGCGGTTTGATCATCTCTGGTCATATTTTCAAGACCTGTTATTTGCCCAATAGGTTCAACCTTTTTTGTATCAACTTCGCTTAATTGATTGACATATATAAGAACTTCTTTGAGTTGTTGATCGAATTTCTTTTTTTGATCAGGAGTTATTTTTAAATTCGCAAGCTTAGCTGCGTGCTCGATATCGATTTCTGCTTTCTGCTTTTTGCTTTTTGCTTTTTGCATAAATCTATTACATTGTCCGCAGCTTTTTGACTCTTTCTTGTATCGGCGGATGCGTGTTAAAAAGGCCGGCAAACCAGCCAATTGCGTCTTTGCGGTTTTTTAGAGGGTTAATTATATACAAATGAGCGGTTGCCTTGTTTGCCGCTTCCAGTGGTTCTGTATCTTTGGAAAGCTTTAAAAGGGCATCAGCAAGAGAATCCGGATTGCGTGTAATTAAAGTTCCGGAAGCATCTGCCAAATACTCTCTTTTTCTGGAGATAGCCAGTTGGATCAGTGTTGCAACAATCGGCGCTAAAATCGCCATCACGATGCCAAGAGCCAAAAATATAGCCGAGCCTCCTTCTCTATCCCTGCCGCGTCTGGAGTAAAAAGACATTCGAAGAAAAAAATCGGCAGCAAGAGCTATTGTGCCAACCAAAATTGAGACAATGGACATCAGTCTGGTGTCGTAGTTGCCCACATGCGAAAGTTCATGAGCTGCAACCCCTTCAAGCTCAAGTTTAGTAAGTTTTTGCAAAATTCCGGTTGTAAAAGCAATGGCAGCATGATTTGGGTCCCGGCCGGTTGCGAAAGCATTAGGAGCAGTGTCGTCGATAATATAAATTTTGGGCATAGGCAAACCGGAAGCAATTGTCAGGTTTTCAACCGTGCGAAACAGGGTTGGATTGTCTTTTTTTTGTATTTGCTTGGCTTGCGAAATGGCCATGACCATTTTATCGCTGTTGTAATAGGCAATAAAATTCATGATGCCGGCAATAATTAAGGCAAAGCCGGAAAAGCCAAGGGCGGAGGGTAAGTCGAAACCGTAGGCTGCACCGAAAATAAAAATGGCAAAGGTTACAAAAAACGCAAACCCAAGCATTATTACCCACGTCTTAAATCGATTGCTGGAAACTTCAGTATAGGCTGTCATGTGATGAAATTATAACTTTTGTGCCCCCTTTATTCTATACAATTCAGTTACAAGCACAAAAGGATATATCAGAGGAGCCCCGCACCGCGGGGAACTGCTGATATAACAAGTGAGCTTATTGTCAATTTAGAGAACCACTATGAATGTGTTGCTTTGCTGTTGTAGTAATAAAAGTTATCGATCTTTGCCGCGACTCGCCTGTGGCCTGATGTCTGAGCCCGCCTGGGATGTCAAGCCTTCTTGAATCTTCGTCTACCACACCTCGTTGTTCGTTTGGTAAAAGAATGCCAAGCTTTCCTCTAACCCAATCATATCTTTCCCATATGCCGTCTCCTTCTTCGTGTGCGTGGATTGAAGCAAGTGAACCAAAAGCAGCACTTTGAATAAATACCCGCCTCGGCCTATTTCTCTCTCTTGCCAAATACTGCATCTGTGAAGTTGGCGAATCTGATTCTTGTGGTGAATCGTATACTTCAATCATCTCGCTTGCAGAGATTGGACAATAAGCGTCTTCTAATTCAGCAACTTTATGTGGGTGCGCACCATTCAGTTTTGACATGACTGCTAGCTGGTCAGAAAGTTCTCTTTTGTTCAGCGCTACCCCCATACAAATTTCTATCTCTTGCCCATCCAAGACCCAAGTCAATTTAAAAATACCTGCATATTCTCGAAGCTTAGGTTCCGGAGTAAGAGTTGATGTCGGTCTTTCTGGCATTAGTCTAACCTTTTCAATTTACCACGAAAATCTTTTAATGTCTTGTAG
>CAYMGH010000100.1:0-405 GCA_964389935.1 uncultured Gammaproteobacteria bacterium
TTAAAATTTTGCAAACGAGGGTCTTTTCCTAAAACGAATTGACCATTGTAGGGAGCATCCCTGCTAGCAAAACGTATTATCCAGAAACCACCCTCAATGTCTTGATATTGAAGCTGTCCGGTAACCCAAGAATAGTCAGGAGCATGGGTAAGAATCTCTTGGGAAGAGAGCCGGTTGATGGAGATTAAAACGGCAATAAGAAGAACAACTACGAGTATTAGCAAGGGCAGTAAAAATTTCTTCACGAATAGTTTAGACATTAAAGATCAGCCGTAGCAGGAAAAGGGCAAGAGAGCTGACGGCAGAGATATTGACAGAATCGGACGCGGAAATTGGCTCACCGGCCAAATCGCCCGTTGCCTCAATTTGAATAACAAAAGTTCCGGCGCTGTTGGCTTTGGCGAG
>CAYMGH010000100.1:415-3458 GCA_964389935.1 uncultured Gammaproteobacteria bacterium
TTTGAGTTTGGCTGCCGCCAAGATCGCCGACCTTCTTTTTTTTCTGGCCCCGGACAATTATCTCAGCTGGTGTGTTTATGGGAACCACTGTGTTGGTGATGGTCTGATTACCTAAATTTACTACATCGGCACTGATATCAAACCACTGGCCAACAGTGACAGAGCCGGGAGCAGAAACAGAAACAGTCAGCGGGTTAGGCCTGACAGTAGCAGTAACGACACCACTTTGGGCATGAGCGGATCCAAAACCTGCCGCTACAAATAGTAGTAAACCAATAGCAATTACCCCTATGGTTCTCAACTTTAGCCCCCCTCCTTATCTTTGGCGGACTTACCTTTGAAACGAATTTTTACTGTTAAATACTTCCCGCCGGCTGCTATCAATAAACTTAGAACTAAAACGGCGCCAACAACGGCAATAATAATATAGGAGGCAGGAGCGTTGTTTTCAAGAAGGCTTCTCAGCCTCTCAATAGCAGCGCCCAGCACACCGGCAGGCTTAACTGTAAAATTAAGCTTGGTGGCAGCGGCGATGCCAATAGTCACTCCTTCGCCCTTGGTCTTGGGATGGGCTTCCAAAAAGGCAAAATAATTACCGGGTCTGGCATCAACCGGAAGAGTTAACGAAATGTCAACCAATTGTGAGCCACCGGCATCAAGGGAAAAACTTTGGGGAATGAAGGTAAACCACTCACCCGGCGGCTGAAATTCCGGCTGGTCGGAAAGATAAGTAACTTCAACTTCGTAATCTCCATCCTCATCACCTGTGTTTAGAACAGGAAGAGTGGGCAATTTATAAATTCCGCCCGGTGAAAGTTGCTCATCAATTTGAATCTTGCCCAAACCGACTCCCACACCAATCTTGGCCAGGGAAATTGCTGGAAAAATAACTGTTAATATTATAAAGCCTACAAGAACAAAAAATAGTTTTCTCAAAATATGTCACCCCCTCTCAAGTCAAGGCGCAGCCCCAAACCACGATGGGTTTAGGGTGAACTTGCAACTATTGTTGCTGTTGCTTGATGTTCATTGTTAGACGCTGTTGACGTTGGCATGGTTAATCTTAAGTATAGATCACGAGTATCGCCTTGTGCAACACTGTTATCAAGAGTAAATAAAGTATCGGCAGAAGAAAAAGTGTTCCAAACAGTTGCGTCTTCGGAGAACTCCCATTTCACCTGATTTACTCCATTTGTAGCGCCAAGCGTCCAAATATTGGCTCCATCTGAAAAAGTAGTTGAGCGGACAGAAAGATTGGCAGGGCCTGTGGTTACTTGGACTGTTTGGACATCGTTGGTATCGGTTGGAGTGGTATCTTTGGTTGCACCAAGGGCCAAAATGCCAAAGGGAGTCGTTCCGTCGGTTGTCAAACTGATTGCCACCGCCGCCTCGCCAAAAGAGACATCGAAAAAATAAGACCCTGATCCAGCGTATCTATAAACTCTTAACTGATAGGTACCTGTTGTTGCTGGTTGGACTCCGATTGTTTCTTGTCTGGTGGCACTGATTGAAGTAGCAATTAAGTTACCGTCCGGATCGCGAAGCTGCATATCAAAATCCGGTTTGTTAAACGCCGACCAGTCGGGCATGATCATGGTAATGGCTAAAGGAAGCGAAGCGTCGGTAACATTGATGCTCCAAATGTCCTCAGGGTCGGAAGCGGTTATAGTCCCTTGGTTAAAAAAGTGGGCGGGAACGCTGGGGCCGGTTCCGGAAAAGTTGCCGGCAGATTTAACTGCTTCATATCCTTGAAGGCGGCCGAAGCCGTAATCGACATCTTTTCCCGTAGGTCCCCAATCCAGGGCAGTGTCGCCGATTTTTTGTTTGATCTGAGTTGTAGTTAGAGCGGAGTTTGCATCAAGCACCAAAGCGGCAACCCCGGCCGTAAACGGGGAGGACATGCTAGTGCCGGAATAAACAATATAATCGCTGGTTGTTCCGGCTTTGGCTGCCCGAATAAAAATACCGGGCGAGGCGATGTCGGGTTTGATTCTGCCATCTGCAGTTTTGCCGCGCGATGAAAAACAAGCTAAATAAAAACCGGCATTGGGCAAATCATTATCACCGCAAACGTTTGATGCCGATGCGCCCGGGGTGACATCGGCCATGGCGCCTACGGTAATGGCTTTTTCAGCCGCCGCCGGTGAACCAATAGTGCAGGGACCAGGACCTTCATTACCGGCCGAGACTGTCATCACAATGCCATTGTCGACTGCGCTGTTGACGATTGTTGAAAGTGAATCCGTCCCGTTGGAACAACCGGCGGCCCCCAAGCTCATATTGCCAACCCGAATACCATAAGTGGCTTTATTATCGATCATCCACTGGACCCCGGATACAACCTCAGAGGTACTGGCAGTACAGCGAATAGCACCCTGGACAAACCGCTCGCTTAAAACTTTTATGCCAACCAGAGCAGCAGCCGGAGCTACTCCCTTAAGATTGGCGTTTCCGTCACCTTCACCCGTGGCCATTGAGGAAACATGGGTTCCGTGACCGCCGCAGGCGCCTGTTTCATCATACGGCCCGGCCTGATTGTTATTGATGTCTTTCCAGCCGATTATCTTGCCCGGCCCCAAATCTACATGGTTGGGATCAATGCCGGTGTCCAAAATGGCAATCACAATATCATCTTTTGAATAATTGGGAGAGCCGTCGGCATTGCCGTCAACACCAAAATCGCTTCTGGCTTTGGTAGTGCCAAACCACTGCTGGCTGGAATCCAAATGGGGAAAAACTAAGGCATCATATTCTACTGATTTGACATCGCCGTCTTGCGAAAATGCGATAACTTGGCCTTTGGAAAGGCTGGCGGCAAAACCATTAATTGAGGGGTAAGTGAATTTTTCAGCGAAATCGCCGTGTCGGCCTTTAATAGCAGGAAGATTGTCTAGGGAAACATTTAGCATTACAATAACATCAAAACGATCTTGGGGCGTTGCGGGACCGATCAGCTCTTCTAAGTCTTCTAGAATTTTGTTGGCATTTCGGTCAACTTTATCAAATTTTTGAGGAGCTTGAAAAAATTCAGAAGTGACAGTGG
>CAYMGH010000101.1:0-3397 GCA_964389935.1 uncultured Gammaproteobacteria bacterium
ATCATAAACAATTTGGCTCCATGTTTCCATATGCCTGTAGTGCAAACCAGCATTAGACAAAGATTCTAAATTTCCTAATTTGTGCTCGTCGCGAATTGAAATATTATTAGATTCTCCCAAAATTTTAATAATCAGTCCAACATGTACCAACCCAACATCATTAGAATCATCATTAATTAAACCCAAAAATTCGGCTTTATATTTGCCGGCGTAATCCACTTCCTCCTCAAACTCTCTTCTCGCCCAATCCATGATACTAACGCCTTTGACTCCTTTGCTATCTTTGATATCTTTTAAATTAATATGCCCGCCAATACCAATGGAAAATTTGTTAGCCAAACGCTTGTCACTGTGATCACCGCGCCTTTGCATCACAAAATATTTGCCGGAATTTTCAAAAATTAAATATGGGATTATCTGCTGCCAATGCGGATTGTTTTCGGCTTCGCCTCTCGGAATAAACTTATGTTTTTTGGAAATTATATTAATATATTTTTTGACATCATCTGTCTTTAACCCGTGCCAGATACCAAGAGAAAACATGTCGCGTCTTGAAACAACCATCACCCGCTCTTCGTTCTTACTGGCTGATTTTATAACTTTTCTAACTTTTCGTGGCATACTCTCCTCTTCCGTCATCCTGAGCATCAGCGAAGGATCTCAATAAATCTTCCCATTGAGGATTTATTGATTCGATCAATTTGATCTTCTTTGTCCTTAGCCACCCTTTAATCTTCTTCTCGGCAGAAAGTGCATCGTTGATGTTACCAAATTCCTCAAAATAAACTAATTTATTTAAGTTATATTTTGATGTAAAACCCTTAATTAACTTATGCTTATGTTCGTAGCTCCTTCGTTTAAGATTATTGGTAACCCCTGTATAAAGTACTTTGTTTGATTTATTAGTAAATATATAGACGGAGTATTGTCGCATTTTAGATTCTTCGTCCCGTAAAACGGGACTCAGAATGACATAAAGTCAATTTAAGGGGCAGATGAATTTAAACTATTGTATCATGAGTTAACTCAAGCAAAATCGGCAGCATCATTATTGAACCTTTCATCCATCCAGGCAGGGATAAATGGCAATTGGGCTCTGTTACCATGATCATCCATGAAACCCACTAGTATCTCTAGCCCTTCTCCAACTTTTCTCAAACGTTCACTATAAATGTCTGGACCCTTCAGATATTGCGCACGCAGGTAGAGAGTAGCTTTCAAATCTCTATATTCCCCTTGTTGTGCTTTATGGATAACAACCTCTAACCTGATTCTGTCGCTATGTATATTTTTGGTAGTTCTCGGATCTGTAATCCTTTGACCCCTGACTATCCCTGGAACATGCAACATGTCTTCGTGGTGTACATATGCCTCGACATAATACGCGGCAGTAGCTACCCCTAGGGTTTGTGCCTCGCTTGAAGTAAACACATCTTTCTGTATTATAGCCGCTTCACACGCTTCAATCGCTCTATGAGCTGAGCGTGCTCTAAAACTTAATAACTCGATATCTTCACGACTGTCTATAACTTCAGCTCGCACGCAATTCACCATCCCTTGGCTTATTTCCCGAAGCCCTTCTATTCTCAGTGTTTTCAGTAACTACAGGTTTTTTCCAACTCGCAAATTTACAATCGGGCCAGTTTTCGCAACCCCAAAATGGCTTGCCCTTTTTAGTTCGCTTCATGACAACTTTCCCGCCATCATCCGGACAAACTATGCCGGTATCAGCAGCCAGCGCTTTGGTATTTTTGCAATCCGGAAATCCGCTGCACGCCAAAAACTTCCCGTACCTTCCATACCTAACAACCATATCACGTCCGCATTCCTCGCACTTCTCATCTGATTTTTCAACCTCTACTTTAACTTTTTCCGCCGTCTCCAGAACTTCGTCGACCCGTTTTACAAACGGGCCCCAAAAACTTTCCATTGTTGCTGCCAATTTCTTTTCGCCCTGAGCAATCTTGTCTAAATCCTCTTCCATAGCAGCTGTAAATTTATAGTCAACAATTTCAGGAAAATATTTAACCAGAAAATCAACTACAGTTGTACCAATCGGCGTTGGCCCAATTTTTCTTGCTTCAAGCCTCTCAATATAAAATCTGTCATATAAAGTGGAAATTGTCGGCGCATACGTTGAAGGCCTGCCAATCCCGTGTTTTTCCAGATCGCGAATTAAAGTTGCTTCTGTGTACTTCGGAGGCGGTTCAGTAAATTTTTGAATTGGGTTGATATTTTTTAAATCAAGATTCTCGCCGACTTTAACTTCCGGCACTTCCTGCTCTTTAATTGGAGCTTTAGCATAAACTTTATACCAGCCGTCGAATTTAATTATCTGCCCGTTTGCGCGCAGTAAATAAACCCCGGAACTGACAGGACCCGCATTTGCCTCAACATCAATAGATGTTTCGGCGACAATAGCCTCGGCCATCTGGCAAACAAGCATTCTTTTGTGAATCAAATCATAAAGTTTTGTTTCATCGCTACTGTTAACTGTTAACTGTGAACTGTCAACTGTTATATTTGTCGGCCTGATTGCTTCATGGGCTTCCTGTGCCAGTTTTGATTTTACCCTGTAGTGTCTTTCGCGCCCGGGCAAATATTCCCTGCCAAATTTTTCCTCGATATATTTGCGCGTCTGGGCTATCGATTGGGGCGACAAATTTACCGAATCGGTTCGCATATAGGTAATCAAACCTTTTTCATACAGGTTTTGAGCCGCTCTCATTGTTCGCTTGGGTACAAAACCTAAACGATTTGCTGCTGCCTGCTGCAGTGTAGAAGTTGTAAAAGGCGGATTTGGATATTTGCGAGCGTCTTTAACTTTAACATCCAAAACTTTGTAGACGGATTTTTGTAAATCACCAACAACCTTATCGGCGCTTTCTTTATTATTAATTTCCGCCTTTTCCTCACCGATTTTAATAAGTTTTGCCTCAAACTCATCTGCCCCCTCTGCTATTTTCGCTACTTTTACAAAAATCTCCCAATATTCCTCTGCCTTAAATGCTTCAATTTCCCGCTCACGATCGACAACCAAGCGAAGCGCCACCGACTGCACCCGGCCTGCCGAAAGTTTGCTTTTGACCTTTTTCCAAAGAACTGGTGAAAGTTTGTAACCGACTAATCTGTCCAGCACGCGTCTGGCTTGCTGCGCACTAACCAAATCATCATCAATCTTCCGGGGATTTTTAAAAGCTTCATCAATAGCGCTTTTGGTTATTTCGTGGAAGACAACACGGCTGTACTGGGGACTCTTCACTTTTCCCTTCGCACTTATCACTTGCAAAAGATTCCAGGCAATCGCTTCACCTTCACGGTCCGGATCGGTTGCCAGAAAAAGGTTTTCAGCACCTTCTGAAGATTTCGCCAGCTGATTAACCGCTTTAATTTTTTC
>CAYMGH010000102.1:0-3372 GCA_964389935.1 uncultured Gammaproteobacteria bacterium
GCATTAAGCGAACTTCGGCGGGTAAACCCGCAAATAAAATAAATAGTATATAATTCATTAATCTCTGCCTAGAAAGGAGCTGCTGTTTAATTACTTCGTGGCAAGAAAAAAATCTTTAATTTCAAATTGGCAGGAAAACTACGCAGGTTTAATTCTGGGGGCAATCATAGTAGTTATTTTAGGACTTTTGGTTGCGAACTTTATAACCAATAGAAATAATCAAATCGGCGAGGGAGAACAAACGGGAGCAGGCGAAGAAGCTAGCGCATCAACTCAGTACACAGTAAAAGAAAACGATTCACTGTCTAAAATTTCTGAAGAAATTTACGGTGATCAGGAAGCCTGGCCGGTAATTGCCAGCGTAAATAAAATTGCTAATCCTAATTTAATTTTTACTGGCTCAACACTGGAGATCCCTTCTACTCAAAAACTTGAAGAGATAAAGGCGCAAATGACTCAAACAAGTTATGACGTTTCAGAGGGTGAAACTATATTCGAAATTGCCCAAAAAATGTACGGCGATGGATCTCGTTGGCCGGTAATTGCTCGAGCCAATAATGTGGGAAGATTACCTAATGGTAACCCGTTGATATTTGCGGGAAGTACCCTGACAATTCCTCGATAACTAGCAATTTATTTGGTAAACTAAACCTTGCTATTGTTGATATTTTGTGGCGGTTTGAATTTAGCGGGATTAGTTGATCGGTTCAACACTACCTTCCCAAGGTGGAGAGACGGGTTCGACTCCCGTATCCCGCTCACGAAGCCCTATAGTTGACAAACACGCCTAAAGTTAGTATAATTCCCGCATATGTCAGAGTTTTTACGTCCAGCGCCAAAAGAGCAAGCTAGTATTGAATCGATTAGAGCTAGAATAACGAGGAAATACTTGCTGCCATTAGCGATAATTTTTTCTTTGGGTTTAGCAGCCGCTGCTACTGCGGGGGAAATTGCTAGCCTTGTCAATTGGGATCAAATAGCTGAATCTAAAAAAGAACGCTATGGTGACACAGCTGACGAGTTGAACGATGGCGTATGGCCTGATGTTGAAGATATTGGTATTATAACTGTCGGAACAGGCGGAATCGTATTTGCTAGTCTTTCGTATCTTGGAAAAAGGAAACTAGACGAAGAAGCATTTGAAAAGCGTTAAGGAATCAAAAAGATTATTCTCATTCATAATTAAAAGCATTCCTGTAAAATTCTTTTTCTATAGTATTTAAGTTGGTATAATAAGTCCGAAGATCGTCTACTGGGGCGTCCAAAAAGAAACTTGAGGAAATTATTCACTACTTTTTAGTAAATCTTTGGTTAATTTAAAACCCTTCTTCTCATAAAAACCATCAAATCCAAAGATATAATCGGCTTTATACTTATCAGCAACAGCAGCCACAGCAGCATCAAAAGTAGTGTTTTTCTTAGTAGCACCAGGATCATAATATTTAGCTGCACCGACCACAATAGATTGATCCACAGGCTCAATTATCATTGACGAGTCAGTAAAGATAGACAAAGTTCCAGCTGCCATTTGAGGATTGTTAAATTTTCTAGCCATGGTAGTTGTAGCCTCAAAAATAGTAGTAGATGGGTAGATAACCTTAGCTCCAAGATCCACCAGTTTTTCAGATATTTTAACCGCTAGATCATGGTTTGCATCTGTAAGATTGCTTTGAGCAACAATACCATCACTATCAACAATAATAATCAGAGGGTTATTCATCCCAAGTATACTTATCTAAATTTTCGGACAAGTCTTTTGGTCCTTTTATTTGTAGTTTTTCTGCTAACTGACCAATTTTAATCAGTCCCTGAGCAGAAGCGTTACTTTGAAACTTGGCAGTTCCCAGTCCTTCTTGTAATGCTTTTCTAATGACATCAGCCTGACTAGTACCTTGAGAATTGGCTATTATCAGAACTTTCTCTTTTAATTGTTTAGGTAAATAAACCATTGTTTTTTGCATTTGCATAAATATATAATAGTAGGTATAGGTATATATGTCAATACGATGTTTCAGTCTTGTTATCCAGTTTGTGATTTACCCACCACTGACTTGAATTTGTTAATAATAAGCTTCGGTATATCTCTAACTCATCCTTAGGCAGATTGGTATAATAAGTCCGAACTTCGTATAATGTCCCGCTCACGAAGCTAATCCAAATACCGGTAATGGGGTTCTAGCTTCAAAATAAGTCCGACCGCTTCATTTATATGGGTTATACTCTATAATAAAAAATATGCTTGAAAAAGACCCTCCAAAAGGCAGAATTCAGATAGGTAAACGTCCATGGCATCCCCCAATAAAAGGGCAGCCAATTGGTCCCGCCGCCACAACCAATGAAATTGATGGTAATGATGCACCAACGTTTGAAGACGGACAACTATCTAGACCGTTAGAACCTAACGAAACGCTGGACAAAACAAAACGTTGGAAGGCTCCAAGTGTAGTTTTTGCTTCTAGAGAATTAGGAGCAACTATAAGAGAAGAAACCGACGCTTCTGCAAATTCTAGCGGTTTTACTAAGAGAGAGGTGACGCTTTTACAAGGACTGGTAGACGGGATAGGGAAAAAGCAAAGGGCTAGGGTATTAGATATTTCAAACGACGATATTAAGTCTTACGAACACTTAATTGCAGAAAAAGTCGGATCAGCAAATCGGCAAGAAGGTTTAAGAGAAGCGATAGTCAAAGGAGTAACGCTAGGGTTTCTTGATACAAGCAATTTACCTGATCAACCGCAAGATCCACTAACTGTTAGAGAAAGGCAAGTTTTATTTACAATGGTAAGGGGTTTAACTACAGCAGAAACCTGTTTACAGCTGGGTATTTCTTCGAGAACACTTTCTGAATACAGATCACGAGCCCACGATAAACTCGGCCTTCACACTCAGTATCAAGTTTTAGCTTGGGCGGCAAGAGATATGATTCGACGTGGACAATTACACAGGTCAACCAGTAACGACGACCATTTATTAAAAAGTTTTTGAGTTTAAGCAATTATTTAACGCCTCAAGCTGAAACGCCCTGCCTACCGGCAGGCAGGTAGTAATTTAGCCCTTCCGGCTTCGCTCAGGGTCAATGACCCTTCGATCACACTCAGGATCCTTGACCTCCTCATTGTTATCATTGAGCCTAGCGAGGAGTCCTTCGATAAGCAAAGCTTTTCTACGAATAAAACTCAGGATCTTCGATCCGACCCGAATGCCGTCTCCCACTCATGTCTAGGTCGCGATACATTGAGAACGGTTTGTAAGTAAAATTATTGCAGTTAATACAGATTACATATAAAATATGAGAGACACAGCACGAGTACAAAAACTAATAACTTTCTCGCCACAGCTCTACCAGGTTGTACTTACTAAAGCAAAACGGCT
>CAYMGH010000103.1:0-3199 GCA_964389935.1 uncultured Gammaproteobacteria bacterium
TTATTTTTTAATCTTCAAAAATTATCTGTTTTTGATTCCCGGATAAATTATCAGGCAAAAAAACAAGTCGTTAACTATATTATTGCAAACGCATCATCTGAAACTTTTAATGTCTATTTTGATTTTCCGCCGGGTCTAAATACGGGATATGAGTATTTATTTAAAATTAATAATAGACTACCTATTGAAGGAGGGAAAAATTTATTCGTTGTAGGGGCAGGAGATGATTCCTACTTCTTAAAGTACAGATTCCAAAGGGCTTCTCCACAAAAAAATGTTAAGGAAAAAATCTTTAATAACGCCATTCGTGTTGTCTCCATAGTTGATTAATTCAAAAGCCGAAGGGAAATAATCTAAACATGTTAGTCATCAATAGCGATATAATATCAGCTTCTGTAAAATATATTAAAATGACAGGGATTGAAAAATTATTGTTAGTATTAAATTCCGCAGTTTATCTGACTCTTACCATTTTCTCCTTTGCATATGTGGATCTTAATCTAACTTTAAGCCAAAATAAACTTCTTATAAACTTTGTTGGTTTTATGCAGCAATTGGGCTATTTCAACCGTCCGGCCGCAACTTTGATTTATGTCTTGTTGATAATTTTTACCTTTTCCTTTTTCATTTTCAATTTGTGGCTTTTTTACAAGTCTAAGGTGAGTCTTAAGTATCTAAAGATTTCAACCATAACAAACATCTTAATTCTGATTTTCGCCTATCCGTTTTTATCCCACGACCTTTTTAATTATATGTTTGACGCTAAAATCATTCTTAATTATCACGCAAATCCTTATACTCACAGACCTCTGGATTTTCCAAGCGATGAATGGCTCAGATTCATGCACTGGGTCCATAGGTATTCTCCTTACGGTCCACTTTGGCTCGGAGGCTCTTTAATTCCAGCAGCGCTGGGTTTTGGGAAATTTATCTTAAACTTTTTCACATTCAAAATTTTTATAGGCATTTTTCACCTGATAAATTCATATTTAATATTTAAGATTCTTGGGAAAATTAAACCCAACTTTCAATTGCTTGGAACCGCCTTCTATGCTTTGAACCCAACATTGTTAATTGAAGGAGTAGTGAACGCGCATAACGATGTAGTACTAGCTTCATTCATGCTTGCATCAATTTATTTTTTAACATTTAACAAAAAATTATTGTCATATGCTTCAATAATTTCTGGGTCGCTGGTTAAGTATGTTCCAGTTTTGATTGTGGGATGGTTATTTAGAGAATCAGTTTCAGACAAGAAAGATGTCAAAAGGTATATAAAATGGAGCTTGGTAACAATGATTATTTTTACCTATATATTTTCATCATTTAAAATCAGTGTTCCATTTGTTTCAGCAGGTGCCACCCAAGTTCAGTATCAGCCTTGGTATTTGTTTTGGACATTGCCCCTCGTTGCGGTTACTTCAAGTATAGAGCTAATCATTCTTGGTACCGCTGTCTCCTTAGGTTCTGCTATACGATATTTGCCTTATTTATTTACTGGCGAATGGACACACCCCGGGGCACTACTTTTCATGAAATCGTCTGTTGTTGCATCAATAGTAATAGGAATATTGGCTGTGGTAGCAAGAAAATTTATCCTCAAATGAACAAGTCTAACATAATTGTTTTCGCTGTCATATTTTTAATTACTTGTCTGATGTTCTTTAAAATTTTTCTTAGAGGATTATTTCCGATTCCCGGAGATTTGCTCGTTTCATTCTATTTTCCTTGGTATTCAGGAGGTTGGGAAGGATACGACAGCTTTACCACGAGGAAGGAACTTTTGTCAGCAGACGCAATTCGTCAAATTTATCTTTGGAAAGAGTTTGCCAGCGAACAATTTAAACAAGGCCAATTTCCGCTCTGGAATCCGTATACTTTTTCTGGCCAGCCTCTGGCTGCTAATTTTCAATCGAGTGTTTATTATCCCCTAAATATTTTTTACTTCTTAACCGATGCCAAAAGCGCATGGATTTTGCTTATTGTAAGCCAACCATTTCTTGCCGGGATATTCATGTATCTTGCAGTCAGAAGTTTTAAACTCACCCGAGCCCCTGCACTATTTGCTTCAGTTTCGTTTATGTTTTCAAGCTATTTCATAACTTGGCTCGAAAATGGCAATATTTCCCATGGCTATTTATGGTTACCTCTTGTGTTCTGGTCTATCAACAAATATTTTGATAGTTCCAAAATCCGTTATTTCCTGGTTTTGACATTATCATTTAGTATGTCAATACTTGCCGGACATCCACAGACAGTAATTTATATATCACTGGCCGCTACGAGCTTCTGGTTTTTTAAGACGCTTAGTATTAAAAAAGATAAATTTAGAAAGATCGCCATTTTTATTTCGAGTCTTATGATTAGCTTGTCGATTGCTGCCCTTCAACTAGTGCCGACCGTCGATTTCTACTTCAAATCGCCAATTTCATTGCCATTTACAACATATGATTTCGACAAATTCATTTTGCCTTATCAAAATCTGGTAACCTTCCTTGTCCCCGACTTTTTTGGTCATCCGGCAAGTAATAACTATTGGAGTAGATATTATGGAGACCTTACTCCTTACTTTGGTGTTATACCTCTTATTTTGTCCGTTTGGTCAATCATAAGGCTTTGGGATAATAAGTTTGTAAAATTTGCTACATTCACTTCAGCTTTTTTTATAATTTCTTCAGTTGCTGGACCAATTATTTGGTTAATTAGAACTTTGCAAATACCTCTTCTCGATTCCACATCTCCGGCTCGTTTCATGTCAATTTCCATATTTCTTCTTATTATTCTTGCAGCCTTTGGTATTCAAGATTTACTAAGAAATTTAAAAAATACTAGCTATCTTAGGAAATTTGTAAAATTTCTTGCCGTTGTCGGAATTATTTATACTCTGCTGTGGTTATTTGCCCTACTAGCTCCAAACTTCTTTAACCCACACGAGATTTGGCAGGTAAACTTTTCTGTAACTCGCAGAAACTTGATTCTACCAACAACAATGTTTGTCGTGTTTTCACTGGGAATTATTAGCTTCCTGCTTTTTAAGAAAATTAAAATTATCAGCGAGAAATCGTCAGTAAGAATTTTAGTTGCAGGCATATTTACGATTACCCTAATAGGAAGCGTCTTTTATTCCAACAAGTTTTTACCGGTCTCCCCTAAAAAATTTATTTTTCCAGAGCACCCGTTGTTCTCCTTCCTAAAAGAA
>CAYMGH010000104.1:0-3001 GCA_964389935.1 uncultured Gammaproteobacteria bacterium
TTTCTGATAAAAATCCGTCAAGTAAATTTTGCCTTTTATCGATTCAATAGGTGAAACAAAATCATCAGGAACTACACTACTGCGTCTCGTTTTAGGGTTAAATTCATTAAACTGAGTGGCAGTGCCTTCAAACTGTAGAAAGTGTCCATCGTTGAAGTAAACGGACTGATTTATTCTAAGATGATTTCTGTTTGCAATAATAACAGCAGCAATTAATAGAATCGCTAAAATACGACTCTTAACAGCTTTCGTAACAAACGCTGCCAAGAAAGATGTGGCGAGAGCAGCAATACCAAGAAACCGCCAAGGAAGATCTATAAATTGAATAGGTTCAAAATATTTCCAAAAAAATACTGTTGCTTTTGTTTCCAATAAAAAAAATAAAGAAACAATTAGGATCAAGAAAAAGAAAGTGCTTAAAACAGATTCCAATTTACTTGGAGATAAAACTAAATGATTAAAAATACTTGGTAGACTTTTATTGTTTTTCAAAAAAACAAGTAGTATGACTGTTAGAGCTAAAAACATAGCTAAAATGTGAGCAAGGCCAATTTGAAATGACATACCGTCGTTTATACTGGGCAGGGAGAAACCGTAATCCCATGGAGAATGAATCAGTTGAGAAACAGTAACAAAATGAGATTTATAAACTAGAACGAATTTCTCGTCAAAGCGTATAAGGCCCCTCTCAAAGATTACAGGTATATAAGTAACGCTTGCTATTAAAAGCCCCCAAAACCCTGCAAGTGATGCTGCTAAAAAAAATACTCGAGATTTTCGAAGGATACCTAATGTCAGCACGTAAAAAATAATCCATGGTAAAACCATATAAGCGACCAGGTTCTGTGAGAGTAGAACGGCTGCTGTAAATAAACCGGCTAATGACATTGTTTTCAAATTAATATTTTTTGATAGTTTGGTTAGAGACCATAACAGAGCGGGTACAAATGCATAAGCCAAAGATTCGGATATCGATCCTCTGACGTATACTAAGGAAAATCTATATGGTACCCATGCATAAAAGAGTGCACCCACAAAAGCTGAGTTTGTTGATTTAAATACTTCCTTTAACCAAAGAAATGTAAAAATGGCTGAAAATATAAAAGTTGAGGCTATTAGGATTTCAAATGAGTCTGTAAAGCTAAATCCGAAAAAATGAATTATCGACCCGAATAGGTAAGGAAGAGGGTAGATGTAAACAAATATCGGACTACCAAGGCCCCCATTTAAAGTTTTAGCCCATCTCGGGGGGATTTGGCCATCGGAGAGCGCTTGATAGTACTGTGCGATTCTGGCGACGTGGGTTTCACCATCGTGGCTTGTATAAAATCCGGTTCTGGCAAGATCTTTAAGTGCAAAAGTCGAAAAAATAACGAGGAAAAATATTGCTACAAAATTAGGGTTGTACCAGAATTTCACTCCAGAAGAAATTCTAGCATAATATAACCACCACTAATCTTTAAATACCATTCTCTTATAAATTTTGCGGGTTAACTCTACATCTCTCTTGCAATACTCGTAAATTTGCTGATATTTGCCCTTAAGGTAAAAATCGTACACTTGTGAACCATCAATACCGCCTTCTTTGGAAGAAGGGAGTCCAAGAGTAATAGCAAGATGATGCAATTTAATTGAGGACTGGTAAGCCCATCGGTTCCACTGCTTGTTGGTATCATAAATATTTTCCGTCTCAAAATTTTTGACGGGTAATAGTTGCGAAGGTGAGCAATTATGAACAATAGACCGTTTATACAAAAATGGAATATCGAAATTAATAATGTTATGACCGATAAATTTAGTGGCTTTGGCTGCGATTTTCCACCAACTTATTAGAATATCACCTTCTTGCCCTTTTATAATTTGGATAGGTTCATCCCCTAATGCATAACCGATACAAAATATTCGACCAAAGTTCCCGGAAAGTGCGCTTGCTCTAAATAAAGCTTCTTCATCTTCTGCAATATCCTTATTTTTCCATTTACTTCTTTCAGAATCAATTACCGCTTCACGAAACTCTTCTGACGCGGGGATAGTTTCTAAATCAAAAAATAATTTCATAACGTAACTTGCAAATCATTGTAGAAAAATCTACTTTCAATCGCAACTATGTAATTAGATTCATATTATTTCCATCTAATGATAGACTAACTCATGGTGCGAGTTTTCAAAACCAACATACCTTCAACAACAATACTATTATCAATAATAATTTTGGCTTTTATTTTAAGAATTTATAAGCTGGCAGAGATACCACCCGGATTTTATGCTGATGAAGCTTCAATAGGATTTAACGCATATAAAATATTAACTACCTTACATGATGAACATGGCAAGTTTATGCCGCTATTTTTTGAAGCATTCGGTGAATATAAGAATGCTTTAGCAATTTATCCAGTAGCAATTGCTTATTCGTTTTTTGGTGTTAGCGAATTTACCACAAGATTGCCTCAAGCAATACTGGGGTCGATAATAGTTCTTTCATTTTATTTTCTGGCCAAAGAACTTTTTAATAAAAAAGTGGGATTAATTAGCGCTTTTGTTATTGCGACGGTCCCCTGGCATGTGCATCTGAGTCGATTCACGATAGAAAGCCATAATGCTTTCATTCTATCGATAATTGTTGGGACGACTTTTTTACTTGTATCTTTTCGAAAAAATTGGGGAATGCAATTTCTAATTTTTGCAAGTATTAGTTTCGCAGTCGCTTTTTATACATATTTTGCCACAAGAATTTTTACGCCACTGTATCTTTTAGGACTTGGTGTGATTTTTAGACATGAACTCTCGAAACTTATAAGATCAAGAATTAGAACTATTCTTATCCCAGTGACTGTTTTCATAGTCTTAACTCTACCCTTTATATTTCACATGTCATCAGGCAAAGGGTTTTTAAGATACCAGCAGGTAGCCATTGACAAAGAAATCAGCAGTCCCAGTAGTTTAGCTCAAAAAGCATACCAACTTTATTTTGAACATTTCAGTTTCGATTTCATTTTTTTAA
>CAYMGH010000105.1:0-2979 GCA_964389935.1 uncultured Gammaproteobacteria bacterium
AACCATGGAAAAAAAATCGTTAGTCAGATCCCATTTCTACAGCCAGCAGTCAAAAGCTAATTTAGGGAATAAATAGGAGCAATGAATTTTCAATTTACAATTTCTAATTTTAAATCAAATCAAAATGTTTCAAAATATTTTTCTAAAATATTTTCTTATCAAAATTTAATTATTAAAAATTCAATAAAAATTTATAATTTAAAATTTAAAATTGAGAAAGGCATCTCCCTTCCCGAACTTCTCATCAGCATTTCTCTCTTTGGCGTGGTTTCAATTTTATTTGTGACAATTGTTATGACCAACTCCCGCATTTTTTCCGATCAAAAAACCAATATCCATATAGCTTCCCAAAACCGCTTAGCCCTGGACGAAATAACTAATCAGATCAGAGAAAGTGCGGCAGTTGTCGACAACTGCACAGTTTGTGGTAGTGACAACACCAGTAATTCTCTTATT
This sequence comes from uncultured Gammaproteobacteria bacterium, assembly GCA_964389935.1. Classification (GTDB taxonomy): domain Bacteria; phylum Patescibacteriota; class Microgenomatia; order Curtissbacterales; family GWA2-41-24; genus WO2-FULL-40-11. Next base: position 457 of record CAYMGH010000105.1, read on the forward strand.
CTAATTCTTGAACTCTGGCCAATTGACGCCGATGGCAATCCTTTTAACCCAACTGGAACTGGCTCCGATTACGTCGTTTACAAAAAAGATACAAACTCAACAAACTTAATCAAAAAAACATTTGTAACACTAGGCAACGGCAGCTCCCGCCAAAATTCCACGGACATTTTGGCAACAGGTGTAACCAATTTGCTCTTTGCTTATGACACTAATCCACCGGCAACCAATGAAGTCTCGATTGATCTGACAACCGAAGGCAGTTCCATCCGCAAAACCCTTTCGGTCCGCCAAACAACTAAAGCAATTTTAAGAAACAAAGCGTCGCCATAAAATTGTATAATTAAATAGAAGTGAAAAAAATCCTGCCAAATCTATACGCTAAACGCTTAAAGCTGAAGGCTAAAAGCGGTTCGCTGCTCGTCATCGCCATCATCTTCTTGTTTTTTGTACTGATCTTTTCAATGGCTACTTTTACCGGAGTTGCCAACTTCTCCCGCTTTGGCTCAAATGCCACCCGGCAGGAACAGGCAGTAAACCTGGTTGAAGCCGGCATAGATTTGGCGCTGTGGCAGCTTAATAATGCACCAGATCCTGATTTGTATGACGGAACAGTTAGTAGCGGCCTAATTCAGTTCGGCCCCGGTGATATTGAAATTAAAGTTGAACATGATTTTGGCACTGGTAGCAATAAAAAAATTGTTGTCACCGGTTATATCCCCTCATTCGGCGCATTCGAACAAAAAGCCAAAGGCCAGGTGCAAGTAAAGACTCAGGACACCACTTTCCCTTACGTCGAGCAGGCAGGCACAGGCGGTATTATGACTAATGTTGAATGCTTGGACATTGACATTAGCGGCAACGTCTATTCGAACAACTCAATAATTAATAGTCTAGTCGGTCTTTGTCCTTGGCCTATTATCCATGGCGAAGCCTGGGCCGTTAATACTGTTGAGCGTTTCACTGTTGATCCCGGTCCGGCCCGCATAAACCAACCTTCCCAATCTTTACCGGCCTTTGACAGCGCCTACTGGGAGCAGCAGGCGGCAGCTGGCGGTACAACTTCTTGTAGTGGTTCTTCGGATCCGTTTTGTTCTACTTCTATAACAGTTTCCGGTTTCAATTCTCCATATTCTTTAGGACCGAAAATAATTGACGGCAATCTGACTATTTCGGCAGGCGGCGAGCTGGTCGTCACCGGCCCGCTTCATGTCAAAGGAAATTTTAAAATGACCCGGGAATTTTCAAAACCAAAGGCTCTCTTAAGACCTGATAACAGTCTGGGCTCTAGCGGAACCGTCATATTGGTTGATAATTGTGTTATTATTGGAGACGGCCTTTTGGGTGACCCGCCTGAAATCAAAGCGACAACAACTACTCCCAAAGGCTTTCTTTTAATTGTTTCAAAAAACATACCTGAAAGTGGTCTTGGCGCGACGTGTACTACTCCAGTAATACTAATTTACCGCTCGACAATAAATGCCGTCATCTATAACCTGGCTGGGGAGGTTTGGCTCCAGTCTCTTGTGTCGACAGGCCGAATCAACCTGACCGGAGCCCTGGCCGGCAAATACATTTACCACTATGACAGCTTAGACTTTGGTCAGAGAATCAAATACGATGCTGATCTTGCCAATGCCGGATTCCCCACAGGTGGCAGCGTCTGGCAGATCGTCCGCGGAACGTATAAATTCACGAAGTGAATTTAGGGATTAGTGATCAGGGTTTAGAAAGTAAATACCCGCTCTACTTCAAATTTATAGCTGACTTAACAAAATTCAAAATATGGCTGGCTGCTTTTAATGCTTCTTCAGCTTTTCTCAGGCTAAAATCCTCGTAAGCCCCTAAATCAGGATATCTTGTAGGAGCGTAATATTTATCTAAAATTTCAACCTCGTTTTTAAACTTTTTAAAACCATCCTCAAAGTTTAAAGTATCTCGAAGTAAACGCGGCAAAGAGTGTGTTTTTGGCGGAACCGCATCGTACGATAACAAAAATGCCTTCAAAGCTTTCTCGGCAACTTGTTGGGCAACAAAACAAGCCTGCATATAAAACTTAGAGCGAAGTGTTGCTCTAGTCCATTCTAAATCTTGATCCGCGCGAGCAAGCCAGTTTTTAACATCAGCTTCATACTTAAGCCTTTTCATATAATACTTTACCTTTGGGTAGTATCTCATCAATAATCATAAAGCGATTTTCCAAAATAGCCCGCTCTAATTCTTTAGGTGTTAAAACAAAAATATCTGTTGGAAATTTACTGTCGGTAATTTGGGCAACCTCGCGCACTCTGTCCAAATATTGTTTTTTGGTATCTTTAATTATCAGAAGATCGATATCACTTTCATAGCGCATACGGCCAGAAGATCCAGATCCAAAAAGAATAATTTTTTGCGGTTTATACTTTTTGACTATCTGGTCTGTGATAATTTTAATTTCTTCATCAAATTTAGTCTTTGTCACACATAAATTATAGCAGAATGATTCAGGATTAAAAAAAACACACTAAAACAGCTGCCGCCAATCGA
>CAYMGH010000106.1:0-2959 GCA_964389935.1 uncultured Gammaproteobacteria bacterium
CGGCGGTAGACGAGGAGGTAATGTAGTCACCAACCTTAATGGGGCCGTTTTCGGTGGAAATCTTAACCGGTACCCGTCCGGCAAGGGCAATGGGTACAGGGTTTTCTTCTGGTTCGAATGCATCATCAGAGAGTATTTCTGGAAATGGGTTAGTGGAAACTATGCCAATGATTTCCGATTGATAGGTAGCATTACTTTTTTTGACAAAGGCTTTATTAACAGTGCCAACTTCATCAATACCAACAGTCTCAAGCGCTTCACCTGTTGCTATAACGATTTCCCCTGCTTCTAAACTGCCGTCAGAACCGTAATATTCGGCAATATCTGCTTGACCAGATGCCGCACAATCACCAATGTCAACAAACCCGGTTTCGCCATCGCTACCGCTGTGGCAAAGTCTTTGGGTGAAGGTTGTCGTGTCGTCTAAATCAATCTGGAAGTTGGTGGTGCTTATTGCCAATATCACCGATCCTCCGGCACTACAATCGTCGTTAGTCCCCGAAAAGAGGCGTTGTGTACCACCGGAATTGTCCCAGCAAAATCTGGTAGTACTAGCATCATCTCTGAATGAAAGCCTTGGCGTGCCTGAAACTGAAGGGTAAAGGTAAATATAATCTGACCCGTCACTGACTTGGAGGTTATCGTCAGTTCGCAAAGCATTGGCAGCTGAGCGGTAAAGATTTGTATCGCGGGAAGATCCAAAGGCAATACCATTGGCAGCATCTGTATTGTTGGCGCCAGATGAAATCCAAAGGGCTTGAGTATCGGCACCAGCTATTGCAAGTCCATAGTCAGTTGTTCCACCGGTTTGGTCAACGACATATATACCGTAGTTTGTGGTACCGCTGCCATTGTCTACATAAAGACCATAATTAATATCAGAACCTCCAGCATTGGTGTATGTCCCGAATGAAACCGAATTGGTACCGCCAGTATTACCCAGCGCTTGGAACCAGCCGCCATAAACTTGGGCTGCAACCGAATCGGTAGGTGTATTATTCCACGCCAAAGCCCGAGTACCGATTACAGATTTTGTACCGGACGCAGCAGCTCCATCATGGTCAACAAGCAGGTCTATCCCATAAAGAGTATCGCCTACTGTAGATGTTGAGGTAACCTTGCCAATGTAAGCATAGGCTGAATTGGAATCATTAAATGTTAAATTTACTTCACTATAGACTCCTCGGTTTGTAACAGTATCTACCCCATTGTCATTAATAATTGCATAAATACCCCAATTGCTATCTCCGCCGTTTGCAGTAGCATATATCCCATAGGTATTACCTATGCCACCGGTGTCACCGTCACCGACAAAATAGCCGCCATAGGCATTAGAAGTACCGCCGGCAGCGGTACTGTCGGCATCGCCGTTTGCGTAGATTCCATAAACATTTTTAGTGCCAGTTGAAATTGCACCGCTGTGGACATTGGCGCCGTATACGGAAAAAGTATTGCTGGCGGCTGCCGCACTGGAGTTAACATTAAAATATCCCGCATAACTGTTAGTGTCTCCGGTGGTGCTTAACGCTAAATCGGAATATAAGCCATAGTTGAAATTACCAAGGGAGCTAGTTGCGTCAGTTAAAAGTTGATAAATGCCGTAGTTGTAATTAATGCTATTGTTGCCGGATCTTGTGTATGCCCCATAAAGACCGTAGCCGCGCGAGTTAAGTCCGCCGCTAAAGGTATAGGCAAGGTCAATGCCCCGATTGTTGTTGGTAGCGGAAGTTATATCAATGTCTAAAACTCCGGCTGTTCCTGTATGAGTGGTGGCATTAATGTCAATAATGTCTGAAGTCGAAGTGCCTAGGTCAATAAAAACATCATCTGCCGCGCTGTAGATTGAATAATCATCTGCACCTGCAATATAGAGGCCGTAGTTTGGGCCTGTGGCGTCTGTTTGATCCGGGATATAGAGAGCGTAGTTAGCGGTTGTAGCGCCTGTAGCCGTAAAATAGCCGGCAATATTAGTGCCGGAGGTAGCGTTGGTGTTGGTGACAGAAGAAGCAAGGCCATAAGCTGTGTGGGCGGTGTTGCTGTTGGCACCGGATCTGGCAAGTTTGAGAAGATAGCTGGTACCGGAGGCTCCACCGGCAGTTGAAGTTGAGGATAGGTCGAAGGCAGTGCCCGTAGTTAGGGCATCGGCAGATATAAGTAAGCCGATGCCCGTAGTTAAGGAATCGGCAAGGTACGAAAGAGGAGTGGTGGAAGTTGCGGTAGTATTGATGGTTGTGGCCGCGTCAATATCCAATGTATCCTCAAGATCGTCAAAGTCAAGGCAATCGGTACAGTTAAAGGCGGTGACATCGGTGGCAGTGATGGTGGCAGCTGAGCCAATAGTTAGAGCATTACTGTCAAATGTTAAAACCGGATCTGTGGCGCCCGCGTTGAATGTCCAAACAATAGATGATCCTGAACCCCAGGTAGTCGTGCCTACTTCCGTTGAATCAAAGTTTAAGGTAACAGTATCGGTTGCGCCGGCTGCCGTGTCAATGCCCGTGCCGCCGGCAACGGTTAGGGTATTGCCGTCTGTTATCGTCTGACTGGTACCGCTGTCGCCGGCAAGCGTGAAGCTTGAGAAACTGCCGACCGTTGTACAGTCCCAGGTTGAAGCGGCACTCACCCATGCAAGTGTCTGGCTGTTAGAGCATCCTCGAAGTAAGCTTAAGCCAGATGAGAACTGGAGACCGGAGGCTGAAGAGGTGGTTGAGGTAGTACCTGAGGAAGTGAGTGCGACAGCCAGTGAGACATCACCGGAAGTGCCACCACCGGTTAAGCCGTTTCCGGCAGAAACTGCGGTTATATCACCGCCGGCGTTATTGTCAGTTGAAGAGATAGTGATAGTTGAACCTGAGGCAGAGATCGAGGTTGAACCTGAACCGGTGATTGTTAAAGTACCCGCTAGATCATTGACCGCAGTGACCACTGCTGTGGTATCAAGGCCAATCGTGGGTATCTG
>CAYMGH010000107.1:0-2887 GCA_964389935.1 uncultured Gammaproteobacteria bacterium
TAGGCGGAGGGCTTTATTAAGACCATCTGATTGACCCTTATCCGGTTCTGACTGCCAGCGGATTCTAGTTTTAAAAGCACCTTGAGCATATTTTTTAATGATGTTAAGCGTGTTATCTGTTGAGTTTGCATCGGCAATCACATGTTCTACATAGGGATAGTCCTGGTTAAGAACGCTTAGCACGCAGCCTTCGATAAACTGTTCGCTGTTGTAGCAGGTAGTGACAATGGATACCAGCGGCGGTTTTTGGGGATTTTTTAACGGATCTTTTAAGAGCATTTTTACTAATGGGGAGTGTCGGGGCAGGGCCAGGATATTTTCGTTTATAAATTCGGGTAAGTATTCGGCTTTTTCCGGCAGACCTGAGCGCGGATCGAAGCGATAGAGATCGTAAGGGATTTTTTTAAAGAATTTGTAAATATCCTGAGGAGTATGATGCTGGCCTTTTAAAGCAGGAGTCGATACTTCCAGTAAAATTGCCGGATGATACTTAGAAATTGAGTCAATACCACTTTCGAGTACAGAGCTTTCGGCTCCTTCGGTATCCATCTTGATAAAATCCAGGCGCTCTATTTTTTCTTTATTTATCAGTTCGTCCAAAGTGGCTAATTTTACTTTTTCTTTATAGGCAAGACGCGTTTCTTCGTAGGCAAAGTTGCCTAAAGTATTGTGGCCTTCCTGTGGAGCTATAGCAATATTTAACAGAGTATGTTTTTTGCTGCTAGTCCCCAAAGCAGTCCGTATGGCTTTGACGTTTGTGAGCTGGTTAAGTTTAATTTGCGCCAGTAGTCTGTTGTATTCCCGCCTGCTGGGTTCGACCGCTATGACTGTACCATTGTTGCCCACAAGACGGGAGGCAAGCAGAGTATAGACGCCAATGTTGGCTCCAATATCCAAAAAGACCATATTTTTATCCAGGAGGCGAGTTAAGAGGTAGGTTTCGTTGGGTTCGTAAAAACCGTTAATAAATAGGTTGGCACTGAGTTCGCTTTCGGGATAGAGAAGAAAATGCAGTCCCCAGTACCAATTTACTTTTAGGGGTTGGGAGTTTGGGGTAGCCTGAGCGCAAATGTTTTTCCAGATTTGGGCTAAGAATTCCGTTGGGTTTTTGACAGGGCTCTCTGTTTCTTTAACAGGCCAAGAGGAGCGGGGTAGAAGAGGAGCGGGGCTATAGGCTTTTTCGGCTAGCTTAACGGGGTTTTGCATAAGTTATTTTAAACCCTGAGAGACTAAAATGAGATGTTGGTTATTTAGCTTGATCCTTGAGGCGATGAAAATCTGCCGTAGAAGATGGCCACCTCTTTGCGTTTCTAAATTACCTCGGTATTTAAACTGGAAATCAGGATGCGGGGGAGGAATTTTGGGGAGATAGACATAGGGAATGCCATAGCGGTGGAGGGCGGAAACAATAAAGCTGGGGGTGGGACGGCTGCCGATGCCTGTCGTGGATTGGTTATAAGTATAGGTTTCTTCCTGCCAGAGATTGAGGGGTTCGGGGTGGTCGGTGACGCAGGATTCCAGGAGGAGAAATTCTTTGCAGACTTTAACCAGTTTTTCGATGACAACTTCCGGCTTTTCCAGATGGTAGAGAAGGCCATAGGCAAAAACTATTTCAAATGAGCCTAAGGGTGAGAGATCATCCTTCTCAAGATCAATTACGAAACTTGATTTTGCGAGCTTAGGAAATCTTTGACGCAGGGAGCTAATATTTTCCTGTCTAACGTCAATTGCGACTACCTGGCACTTCTTTTTCACAAAAAACTGCGCCAGCAGTCCAATTCCGCATCCCGCATCGAGGACTCTTTTTTGAGCAAGAGGCAAAGCCAGAGATGCTAAATTTTCAAGTCTGGCGTGGTTAATTTTGTGAGCACCGAACTGGTCAAAGACCTCCGTTTTTCCGATGGGTGAGTTTTTGAAAGTGTTAGGTGAAATGATATGCATAGCTGAGGATTGTTTTTGAGAGTTTCGGGTTTTGTTGTCTTTTTGGTCATAATCCTCAAGATAGATTTGGGTTACCTGTTCAACTTCTCCTTCTTCTTTTACTGCGCCGTTTTTCAAAAGATAAACCCTGTCGCAGAAGTGCTTGATGTCTTCCAAGTTGTGGCTGACGATGAGAATAGTACGATTGCCTTGAGAGGAGATTTCTTTTAATTTCTGGCGCGATTTCTGTTGAAATTGGTAATCGCCAACAGATAAAACTTCGTCCAAAAGAAGAACGTCTGATTCAAGCTGGGTGGCTATCGAAAAAGCTAGTCTCAAGTACATGCCTGAGGAATAGTGTTTGACGGGCATGTCCAAAAAATTTTTAATGCCGGAAAAAGTGACGATATCCTTAAATTTTTCCTGTAAACTTTCACGATTGAGTCCCAAAATTGCTCCTGCGAGGTAGATGTTTTCTCTGCCAGTTAGTTCACCGTGAAAGCCTGTTCCCAGCTCGAGGATGGAGTTGACTTGACCCTTGATTGCGAATCTGCCTTTTGTCGGGGGAGTAATGCCGGCAAGTATCTTTAAGAGTGTGGATTTGCCCGAGCCGTTGGGGCCGATAAGACCTACCTTTTCTCCGGGTTTTACCTGCAAGCTTATGTTTTTGAGGGCCCAGAAAGAAGAAGGTGTTGAGCCGGACCACCAAAGAGGTAAGGCCTCAGTCAATTTTTTCGCTTTACCTAAAGTGAATTTTTTCCAGAGATTTTTAACGGTAATTGTGTTATTCATAGGTTAAATTGTGTCTGCAAAACCGGGTTCTAATTTTTTAAATAAGGAGAAACCGGCAAGCACGACAATTAAAGTTATTGCCAAAGATAAGGATAAGGCAAAGAAGTCCGGAGTTTTATTTAAAAATAAACTACTCCTAATCCCTTCCAGTACTCCTGTCATCGGGTTTAATTTA
>CAYMGH010000108.1:0-2874 GCA_964389935.1 uncultured Gammaproteobacteria bacterium
AATTTTAAATTGAAAACTAAAAATTAAACTATGAATATAAAAATTCCACTTTCCTGGATTCGAGAATATTTAAAAACCGATGTTGCTGCCAAAACACTAACCAACCTTCTTTCAGCATCTGGCCCTTCAGTCGAAAAAATTGAAAAGAGGGGAGAAGATTTTCTACTTGAAATTGAGATTACAACCAATAGGCAGGATGCGCTTTCAGTCTTAGGCATTGTCCGTGAAACTCATGCAATACTAACAAGCAACAATTTAAAATCTACTTTTTATTCGCCAAAGGGTTTTGATCTGAACTTAGACCCTGATATAACCAATCCTCTAACCCTTGACGTAAAAATTGTAAATCAAAATCTCTGTCCTCGCTTTACGGCAATCGTTATCAGCAACGTCAAAATCAGGCAGTCTCCGGCTTACATTCGCAACCGTTTAGCTTCTTGTGGAATAAAGACTATCAACAACATCGTCGACATCTCAAACTACATTATGCTTGAGCTTGGCCAACCCATGCACACTTTTGACTACGATAAGATCAAAGGCGCAAAAATGACACTGCGAAAATCGCGCCCCGGGGAAAGCATTAAAACCTTAAATGAAACTGTCCACAAACTTCCGGAAGGCTCCATTGTTATTGAGGATGAGAAACGACTTATCGACCTTTGCGGTATCATGGGCGGCGCCAATTCAAGAGTAACCAGCCGCACCAAAAGAGTAGTTCTCTTTGTGCAGGCTTATAACGAGCAGTTAATTAGAAAAACAACCCAAAGCCTCGCGTTTCGTACCGAAGCGTCAACGCGTTTTGAAAAAGGCATAGACCCCGAAGGAATTCTGCCTGCACTCTCAAGAGCTGTATATCTTGCCAAACAAACTACAGGTGCCAAAATTGCTTCAGAACTAATAGATATCTACCCTCAAAAACAGAAGGTGAAAACATTTAAATTAAACCTTTCAAAACTTAACAGTTATCTGGGAATCAATTTAGAAAGCAAAAAGGCCACTCAAATTCTAGAGATTTTAGGTTTTTCAGTCAAAGAATCGCATAACCAATTAACTGCCCGGCCGCCTTCCTGGCGAACTCAAGATATTGAAAGTGATGTTGATTTAATTGAAGAAATTGCCAGAATCTATGGCTATCACAAATTACCTTCTAAACTGCCAACTGGTGAAACACCCCAAACAAAAGAAAGTGATTTAAAAGAAGTAATCGGTCTTAAAAACGTTCTGAAATATTTAGGATTAACTGAAGCAATCACCTATTCAATAATTTCCAAAAATCTTCTCAAGGTTTCAAATAGGACTGAAAAAAACAGCGTTGAACTCACCAACCCCCTGACAGAAGAATGGCAATTCATGAGACCGACTATTATTCCCTCACTACTCAAAGTAATATCCGAAAACCGGCACCTGTCGCCTGACATCCGGCTGTTTGAAGTTGCCAAAACTTATTTGCCTCAAAAAAATAATTTGCCCAGGCAGGATCTGATGCTTGCCATCTGTTTAACAGGTGCCAATTTCTATCAGGCCAAGGGGGTTGTTGAAAATATTTGCGACTATCTGCAAAGAAAAATGAAATTCGCCAAACTTTCTAAAAATCATCCTCTTTTTGAACAAGACCAATCAGCAGAAATCAAATCAGCTGACGAAATTATTGGCACTATAGGCGCCGTTAAGCAAGAAATTTTAGATCAATTTGAAATTAATACGAAAACTTACGCAGCTGAAATCAATCTCACAAAAATCTATCAGATACCCTTGTCTCTCCCTCATTATCATCCAATACCTAAATACCCTCCGGTAATTGAAGACATTTCAGCAGTTGTTGCGACAGTTTTGCCGCTTGAAGAAATTGTTGACGAAGTCAAAAAATCCGGCGCGCCGCTCGTCAAAAAAGTAGATGTTATCGATGTTTTCGAAGACATAAAACTTGGTGAGAACAAAAAATCAGTTACTTTGAGGCTTTACTTCCAAAAGTCAACTTCAACTCCAACATTAGATGAAGCAAATCAGGTTAAAGAAAAAATAATTTCACACCTTGAAAAAACTTTCAGAGCAAAAATCAGAAAATAACCTCAAAATTCTTTTCTCTGTCAAGCAAAATTTAGCCTGCTCTTGTAGCCTAAATGAGAAAAGTTACTTGTCTTTGTAGTATACTTATCGTACAAAGACTCTGTTAACCGAACTGTCACCGTATTGTGTGCGTTTCATGCTTATGTCTGAATAGGTTAGAGGGTCGCTTTTTTTGACAATTTTTGTTACAATGTTGTTGCGAGTAAGTCCTCATGTGTGGGGTTCCGGATGGTTCCTCATAAATAGCACATGAGGCTTTGCACTATTTTCAAGGAAACAAAGGACTCTCTTCAATTATTTTGTTTTTAATCAAATTGTAATAAGAATCATCTTGGTGTTCATATTTACGGAAAATTGCCCAGCTTGCAAAATCAACAGCCTGAAGTGATTTTTCTTCTGACGGTCTTTTAATTTCCACGCTGATTTTAAGTTTATGATGTCCTTGGATTTGTTTTCGTAAATACTCTTTAAAATTTTCATTAAGAAATTTATTCGTTTCTCTTTTTGCAGCATAAAGTTTTATTTGAGCCTTTGTGTCAACAAGTTTTTTGGACATAATCCTGTCTAAAAGAATGTTGGCGACATAATTATAAAGAACATGTTTTTCTTCTTTTAATTTTGTATAAACTTTTGCTTTATTTAAATAAATTGACATAATTAAACAATCCCTCTTATTAAGTAGCTTAAGTAAACGTTCCCTTGTAGCTGGTTTTTCTTTATATGAGTGCAGGACACCCCCACTTAACCTTTTTACTCTCTTACGCAGTGCGGCATGAACCTTTTTAACAGTTTTCTCTATTGCATTTT
>CAYMGH010000109.1:0-2790 GCA_964389935.1 uncultured Gammaproteobacteria bacterium
CTGTATTCCACCATGTTATAGCTGTGCGTAAATCCGCTAAAAATTTTTCTGGGCAGTGTATCATAATTTAAAGTTATTAATTCTCCAAGACCAATCCCCAAAGCCGGCGCATCAAGTTCGCGATTAAACTGCGGAGTTGCCGCAACCACTCTGGTCGAATTATCAACAGGGCTCTCAAGAACTATGCTTATACTCTTCTCTTCAGCCCCGTGAATTATTGTTTGCAAAGTTTCTACGCTGTCAATTTGCCGGCCGTTAATTTCTATTATTGATTCCCCGATTTCAATTCCGGCGGATTTTGCCGGTGAACTTTCGCCAATATCCACAACCTGAACGGTTGTCGATTGGCGGGCAAATTTAAATTCATGGGGAAAAAATGCCGGTAGATGGAATTTAAATCCCAAAGCAAAAAGCACTATGTAGAAAACAACGACGGCCAGAAGCAGGTTCATAACAACTCCGGCAACTACAACCTGGCTTCTCTGCCAAATACTTTTTGAGTAAAAGCTGTTTTTCTGGTCCCGTTTAGCGTCTGTGGAATCTTCACCAACAAGTCTTACAAATCCGCCAAACGGCAGCCAATTAACAGAATAAATTGTTTCGCCAATTTTCTTTCCCCACGCCCTCGGCGGCAAACCAATACCAAATTCTTCAACACCGATCCCGTTTCGCTTAGCCATGAAAAAATGCCCGAATTCATGGATAAGAACCAAAACCGAAAGGATGATTATAAAAACGATGATAGCCATAGCTTAATAAATTTTTAATTCACAATTTTTAATTTTTATTGAATTTTTAATAATTTAGATTTGAATGAAAATTTGAAATTTCAAATTGAAAATTAACTATACCTCTCTCAGCTGCTCCTCTTTATTTTTGCCGGCAACCTCAATCGCTTCAATATATTCGTCGTGGAGTTTTTGGATTTCGTGCTTGCCGCGCTCTTCATCGTCTTCACTGATTTTCCCGCCCTGCTTGTCGGCTCTTAAACTTTCCAGATATTGGTGTCTCACTTGTCTGACTTCAACCCGAAACTTTTCCAAAGTTTCGTGCATTTGCTTGATGAACTGCTCACGCCGCTCTGCTGTCAGCTGCGGAATAATAATTCTTACCAAATCTCCGTCAACAGTCGGGGTCAAACCGATATTAGCTTTAGTTATACCACCAACAATATTTGTGATTATGGATTTGTCCCAAGGGGCAATGACGATAACGTTTGGCTCGGGCGTGGTAATTTGCCCAAGCTCCTTGACCATCATTTTTGTGTCGTAAGCATCAACCCGAATATCCGAAACCAGTGCGCTGTTTGCCCTTCCCGTCCTGATCTGGGCAAGTTCACCTTTTAGATGTGAAATCACATCATCAAGTCTACTCTGTGCTTCGTCTAGCGTCATTGACCAAGTTCGAATCTTTCAAATCTTTTAATCACAATATTTTCCCCTACTTTAGCAATAGTTTCGGCAACCAATGTCTCAATTTTTTTGAAAGAATCACGGATATATGCTTGCTTTAAAAGTTCCCTGACGTCTTTGGGATCCATGGCCGCAATCTGCATAGCTACTTCATGAGCCAAATTTTTAAAATCATCGGTTTTAGCAACAAAATCGGTTTCGCAGGCAATTTCGACTATTGCGCCGACTTTACCTTCTCCGTGAATGTAAGTTTCTACTTTACCGCTACCAACTGCCCGATCACTTTTTTTAGCGGCAATTTCCACTCCCCAGCTTCTGACAAGCTCCTCAGCGCGTTTTAAATCGCCTTTGGCTTCCTCAAGAGCTTTGCGACTATCAGCAATACCCGCACCCGTTTTAGCTCTCAATTTCTTAATGTCTTCAATTTTAATTTGCATAATATTATTTGTCAGTTGTCAGTTGTGTTATCTCGTGGTTGCAACTTTACCCTCCGAAGTCTTGACGAAGGAGGGTTTTTCCCCAACTAGCTCAACTTTTTCCGTTTCGCTTTTCTTGCCGTATTTTTCAAGCCCTTCCCTGTAAGCATCGGCGATCGCTTCGGTAATTATTCTTATCGCTTTGATGGCATCATCATTTCCGGGAATCGGGTAGTCAACAAGAAAAAGATCTGCATTTGTATCACAAATGGCAACCACCGGCACTCCCTTTTTCTTGGCTTCCCGGCAGGCATTTTCTTCCCGTCTGACATCGATTACAAAAACAGCGTCCGGCAGCTTGCTCATATCTTCAACTCCACCGTAGAACCGCTCGAGTTTGGTTATCTGCCTGTCGATCATCAATTGCTCTTTTTTAGTTCTTTCTTTATACTCTCCGGCCTCCCGCTTATCTTTAAAATCCTTTAACTTTTTTAAATTATTCTTTGTCTGGTCAAAGTTTGTAAGAAGTCCGCCGATCCACCTCTCGGCAATATACATGGCACCGGCTCTTTTGGCCTCTTCCATCACAATTCCGCGGGCCTGCTTTTTAGAACCCAAAAAAACGATTTTTCCGCCGGCTTCTCCTATTTTTTGCACAAACTCCAAAGCTACTTTTAGCCTTTCAACGGTTAATCCCAGATCAATAACATGCACTCCCTCACGCGAAGTAAAAATGAATTTCTTCATTTTTGGATTCCACCTGCGAACCTGATGTCCGAAATGGACACCGGCTTCCAGTAATTGTTCCATTGAAGGGACTTGCATAAATTAATCTCCTTTCTGCCTCCGCAGGATAATGTGGTCAAGGAGACTTTCGCTCCTGCGTGTGTGATTTTGAGCTTGCGAAAAACAAGCTCTGCTTTAGATCCGCAGTTTTCAAGGATCGCAAGCTCTGCTTATTT
>CAYMGH010000110.1:0-2178 GCA_964389935.1 uncultured Gammaproteobacteria bacterium
CCTAAGCGCATAGTACCGCCCAGATTTTTGCCTTCGATTTTATCTTTTTGGTCAGCCATGACATCTATTATTGGATGGCGAGTTTTAGGATTGATTTCTGTCGTGTTTGCATCTTCCAGATCCAAAATGTTTCTGGCAAATTCAACGGCTGCCAGCTGCATTCCGTAGCAAAGCCCGAAGTACGGTAAATTTGATTCGCGAGCGAACTTAATAGCCGTAATTATGCCTTCGACGGCGCGAGAGCCAAAACCACCGGGTACTATAATACCGTCAAAGCCAGCAAGAACTTTGACACCTTCGGTTTCAATTTGTGTTGAATCTATCCAGGCTATCCTTGGCTTGAAGCCGTTTGTTGCTGCCGCATGTTTAATCGACTCGATAACCGAAAGGTAGGCATCGGAGAGCATAAAGTCGCCGGTTGTAAAATATTTTCCGATCATGGCGATTCGCACTGTTCTTTTAGCGGTTAAGGCAGTGTTGACCATGACTTTCCAGCGCGCCAGATCAGACAATTTAGGTTTGAGACTCAGTTCTTCGAGTATTTTGCCGGAAAGGTTTTGGTTTTCAAAGTTAAGAGGGACCTGATAAACATTTTCGACATCGGGTGCCGATATAATGTCATCGGGCTGAAGACCAACCGCAATGGCTATTTTTTCTTTTCGCTTTAAATCAACTGATACTGTTGAGCGAGCCAGTACAAAGTCCGGATGAATTCCACTTGATGCTAGCTGCTGAATAGACATTTGGGCGGGTTTGCTCTTCATCTCCCCTATTGATGACGGGATAGGCAGATAAGTTAAGTGCACATGAACAACATCGTTGGGATTTTGGAGTTTGAGAAGGCGGTTAGCCTCAAGAAATAGTAAATTCTGATATTCCCCGACTGTTCCACCTATTTCGAAAACGACAATATCTGCTTTATTTTTTTTAGCGCAAGTGTTAATTCTGTCGATAATTTCGCGGGGAGGATCCTGGAAAAATTCTACTGTTTTACCTTCAAATTCCAAAGCCCTTTCCTTTTCTATAATAGTTTTGAAAACCTGACCGGTTGTCATGTAGTTTGAGGAGTTGAGATTTTGATTTAGGAATCTCTCGTAGTTACCAAGATCCTGATCGCATTCCATGCCGTCGTCGAGCACAAATACTTCACCGTGCTCAATGGGGTTTAAGGTTCCGGCATCAATGTTCAAGTACGGGTCTGCCTTCATAGTAGTAACGTTGAAGCCACGCGATTTGAGAAGAAGGGCGATTGAAGAGGTGGCAATGCCTTTGCCGATTCCGGATATCACCCCGCCAGATACAAAAACTACTTTGGTATTCACAAAAAAAAATCCCTCCTTCGCCAAGGTCATTCGACTCTGAGAGTCTCAGACTCGTGGAGCTTCGGAGGGTGAACCTCCTTCTCTGAGTTTAACAGATCGGGAGTACCTGGTCTCCATAGCTAAAGCGATGGAGACGCCCGCGATTATTTTCGCAAAGAATGAGGCTAATGTCAATAATTCGACGTCTCGTTCGGGGTTTGCAAAATCCGAGGCCAAAAATAGGTGCTCTACTTGATGGACAACATTAGAACCTACTACCTTACCTAGCTTCTTCAACAAATCCAATATTTCTTTCTAGCATTTGAAGAGCCGGTTTATGAAGTTTTTCTTTTGAGGTTGAACAAGTTAGGTTTTCCAAAACAACTGGTTTTATCCCCTCATCAAACAAATCATATGCTGTTGCTAAAACGCAGCAATCGGTATCAAATCCACACAAATCAACACTTGAAACATTATGCTCTTTCAAACCGCTCCTAATTTCGGGAACCTTTAATGCAGAAAGAAAGTTTTTGTAAAACAAGTTCTTGGAATTTGTAAATTCTTTAAGCTCATCACAAATGTCCGTGTCAGGTGAGCTTGCACACTCTTTCCAACCGGAAATTTTCCAAAGTGGTGATTGAGAATCATTCCTGAAAATAGTGAAGTAGAAAGGAGCATACTCACTGATATTTTTTCTTAGATAATTTTGAATCTCTTTTACAATCTTCCCTGTGTTCTGATTCAAAAAGAATTTTTGAACATCAATAACAATAAGGGCTTTATCCATAAACTAATTATAGCTTAAGAAGAAATTAGAAGTTTTTAATGAAATGGTAAATCTCTGAGGAGTTATCTAACGGTAGGATATTTCCATTGA
>CAYMGH010000110.1:2188-2752 GCA_964389935.1 uncultured Gammaproteobacteria bacterium
CAAGTCTACACCTTCTGGAAGCAAACCCCTTATTTTTAACTCCTCTTTTAATTTAGAACCGAATATAAACTTTTGTTTCCCGATATAGTTCATATCGGATTCCACCAAAAACAGTTCGCCCTGATACTCAAATAGGACCAATTGGTGACTACATACAGAATAATCTTCCAACCTCGACTTTTCAAAAATTTGCTGCGGGATATTTTTATCTGGATGATATGAACTTAATTTCCAGATGGGAGTTTAAGGCTTGAGTTAATTTTCATTCTGTCAACAGCAGTTGCTGGTTTTCATTTTTTTTGCATTTAACAAGTAGAATACAGTCAAACAAGTTGGCAGGGACAAAGGATCGTGAGCGACCGAGTTCCAAGGAATTGAGACTACCTGCACAACTGGCCTCGCAATAAGCGGGGCTTTTTTTATCACTTGCTTAACAGGATTTGCTTAACAAGAGGATCTGTGGTATAAAATACCCAAAACCGAGTCGAAGACTGGCCGTATCGGTAAGCTGTTTGCCTTTTTGGCAAAAGTAGACTCTACCACCCCTTTGTGGGTGGTTTTTTT
>CAYMGH010000111.1:0-2741 GCA_964389935.1 uncultured Gammaproteobacteria bacterium
AAAATAGTTTTCAAAACTTACCACCTTGGGAAAAACTTAGATAATTTAACAAGAGATGATTTTTATCCTGACCCCAAGCTTTAATGCTCGTTGACTCCAATATCTTAATTTATGCGATCAATGCCGATTCCGAAAAACATGAACGCGCGACGCGTTTCTTAAAAGATAATCTGGGAAATCTTCAAATTGCCCATCAAAACATACTGGAAACACTTAGAGTAGTCACCCATAAAACCTTCACCAGTACTCTCAATTTAAAAGAGGCATTGGAAGCCATATTTTTGTTAGTTCAAAGTTTTCAAATTATAGTGCCAAATAACAAAACGCATTATGTTTGTTTTGAACTTATTAAAAAACATAACTTGACTGGTAATCGGATTTTTGATGCTTACCTTACAGCGACCGCATTAACAAACAATACTCATGAAATCGCCACAGATAACGAAAGAGATTTTTTAAAATTTAAAGAGACAAAGGTAATAAATCCATTCAAAGGACGTAAAAAAGAAAGCTAGCAGCGAAGACTCAAAACGTTTTACCTCTTGCATTTTATTGCGCAAATAGGATAAAGTATCCGATACTATCAGTCTAAACGACTGATATTTTGTTCTAAGCATTTTTGGTTTTTTAAATACCTAAACTGCTCGTAACTAACAAACTAATAAACTAAATTATGTCCGAAGGAAAATTCGAAAGAAATAAACCACACGTTAATATCGGGACAATAGGTCACGTCGACCATGGTAAAACTACGCTAACTGCGGCTATTACCAAAGTTTTGGCAGGCAAAGGTTTGGCTAAGGCTAAAGCCTTCGACGAAATTGATAATGCCCCTGAAGAAAAACAACGGGGCATTACTATTAATATTACCCACGTAGAATATGAAACAGAAAAACGCCATTATGCTCATATCGATGCACCAGGGCACGCCGATTACATCAAAAACATGATTACCGGTGCCGCCCAAATGGACGGCGCCATTTTAGTCGTGAGTGCTCCCGATGGTCCCATGCCCCAAACTCGCGAACACGTACTTTTGGCGCGTCAGGTAAACGTTCCGGCAATTGTGGTATTTCTTAACAAGATTGATATGGTTCAGGACAAAGAGCTTTTAGATCTGGTCGAACTGGAAGTTCGTGAACTTCTCGACAAATACGAATTCGATGGTAAAAACGCGGTGATTGTGCGTGGTTCAGCCAAGAAGGCTTTAGAGGGAGATGCAGAAAACGTCAAGGCTATAGAAGAATTAATGAATGCAGTCGATGAAAAAATCCCAACTCCAAAAAGAGATTTGGACAAACCTTTCCTGATGCCAATTGAAGATGTCTTCTCAATTAAGGGTCGAGGGACAGTTGTCACCGGCAGGATTGAAAGAGGAGTCGTCAAAGTTAACGAAGAAATCGAAATTGTCGGCATTAAGCAGGCCAAGAAAACAACAGTAACCGGTGTCGAAATGTTTAGAAAAGAACTTGATCAGGGCCAGGCGGGCGATAATGTGGGACTCTTACTAAGAGGCATAGAAAAAGACGACATTGAAAGAGGACAAGTTCTGGCAAAGCCAGGAACAGCCAGCCCGCACACAGAATTCGAAGCAGAAGTATATATATTGACCAAAGAAGAAGGTGGCCGACACACCCCATTTTTCACCGGATACAGACCCCAATTCTACATCCGAACCACAGATGTTACTGGAGAATCCACGCTTCCGGAAGGAACCGAAATGGTTATGCCCGGTGACAACATCAAGATGAAAATTAAACTCATCGTTCCTGTCGCACTTGAAGAAGGACTTAGGTTTGCAATTCGCGAAGGCGGCCACACAGTTGGCGCCGGAGTGGTAAGTAAAATTATCGCCTAAAGCGATAATCCCCCCAAGGATTTGCCTTAGGGGGATTTTTTTTGCTATAATTTGTGACTAACAAATTGTACGCAGCCTAGAATTGCAAGCTAAGCAAAAGCTTAACGTGACTAGGGAAATTAAGGTTACTTTGGATATGAATCAAGAAGTATTTATACATTCTTCACGCATACCGATTTAATATCCTAAGTTTCCGCAAATTTTCTCAAAACGTTAGACATTAGTCATTTAGCGTTAGACTTTTTAAAAATACGATTATTGGATGGCCAGGATATCCGTATCATAGGCAGATGGGCTAACTTAACTGGCGATGCTTGGGCGGCAGTCGTAAATGGTGAGCCAATATTAATCGTCAACAAAGGGTTATTTAGAAATAGACGCAAGGTTGTAGTTAGTCAAGAATTAGACGATAAGTTGAAAGAAGCAGGAATAAATCTTGGGGGTCTATCTATAGTTAGGTCCGAGTCTGAATCGCAAGTTTGATTAAATTACTAAAGTCAATTTAATTTTTAATTTTGCACTTTAAATTAATTAAATATTTATGCCGAAAATCCAACTTGTCATTCTGGTAAGCGTAGCGCATCCAGAATCAAAAAAGATCCTTCCCCCGCACTGCGGGGTCAGGATGACAGTGAGTAGGGGTAATCATGCCTAAAGGAAGAATACGAATAAAACTTAAAGCATATGACGCACGAGTAATCGATGCGGCGTGCAAAGACATCATTAACACGGCGCTTTCAACCGGCGCTAAAGTGTCGGGGCCAATTCCTCTTCCGACAAAAATTGAGAAACTTACGGTTCTAACCAGCCCCCACACCGACAAAGACGCTCGGGAGCAGTTCGAAATGAGAACTCATAAGAGGTTAATAGATATAATCGAACC
>CAYMGH010000112.1:0-2737 GCA_964389935.1 uncultured Gammaproteobacteria bacterium
TGCCAAAGGAGATGTTTAAGAGTCAGAAGATAATCGTCAATATTTTTCCAGACAAAAAGAAATTGATTTTTGTAGGAAACTGTTTTTACAAAAAAATTCGATGAAAAAAATTTTATTGCGCCTTTTTCGTGAAAATGATCAACTTGCGACTTGGGTTCAAATATACATCGCCAACCCATTTGCCAGGCTCTGAAGGAAAGATCTATATCTTCCCAATAAAATGGTGCATAAATTGGATCAAAGCCACCAAGAGCTTTGAATTTTTGCCTGTCAAATAAGCCGGAGCCTCCTGAAACCCAAAGAGTTTCTCCAAACTCACTTGGCAATTTAAAATGGTTAACAAAGCCTTTTTCAAATACCGCCCCTCCCCTGCCTCTTTTGATGATTTTGCCATTTTCGTGACTAAAATCGGTAAGCGCAACTGCGAATAATTTTTTGTCCTTAAATTGCTTTAGAGCAGAATCTAAAAAATCCTCTCTTGGAGAAACATCGGAATTTAAAAGAAGCACCAGATCTCCGCTAGCGCTTTCGACCCCTATATTTATTGATCTGGCAAAACCAAGATTCTTGCTGTTTTCAATCAGCTTGATATTCTTGTACGATTCTTTTATTAATTTTACGGAGCCGTCGCTTGATACATCATCTACGATAATAATCTCACAAGCTTTACAAAATTTTATTACGTTTGGAAGATTATGACTAAGTAACTCTTCCCCGTTGTAGTTTGGAATGATTACTGATACTTTTTTCGCCATAAATAGGTACTCGTTAATAATGTCAAGATTATTCCTAACCCTGCAAGACGAAATCCATTATAGACAGATTTTGGTTCATATTTAAATTCGACTTTATGTCTGCCTTCCGGAACCAGTACGGCTTGAAACATAAAATTAACTTTTCCGATCTCTTGTTTTCTGCTATCTATGTAAACACTCCATCCGGGATAGAAAACGGTGGATGTGACAAGCGGTGCCTCTTGTTGAGTCGCAACAGATAGAATCATTGATTGGTCGGAGTAATTGTCGAATGACACTTCTGTATTGTTCGCTGCTCCATCGTATTTGAAGGTAGATGATACCGCAGATTCTTTTAAGCCGAAATTTACGTCAAGCATTGATTCTAATTCTTTGTCTTCATTTTCCACTTTTTTTACATTTTCAACGAAGAATGCTCTGGGCAATACTTCCTTGTTTTCGTATATCTTCGTTTCCCCTTTTTCGAATACCTTGACTAGTTTTGGATTAGAAATTTCGTCAAATGTCAGGATATATTTCACATTCAATAAGTCCGCAATTTGAGAATCATATTTTTGGGGAGTTACTATTCTATTGAAAGATCCAGCTTCTGAAGGCTTTTGTGATTCCCATGTTGAAACAAGTTTTGCATATTTTTCTAGATACAGAGGATCATAACCTTGAGTAGATTCGATATTGTAAACGGAAGAAGTATTTGGGTGCAAAATTCTCCTATCTGTTGTCATTATCCTGAATGGTTTTTGTTGCTGTAACAAGAAGTTAGTGATTTCTGTTGGTGGAAAAATAAGTGCAGTTTTTGAAAAAGGCGTAAATTTGTCTGCGAACCTCAATAGTTCGACAATTGTTACTAAAAAAAACAAGATTATAATAATTTTTTTGGGCAACTTAAAAAGCAGAGAGCAAAATAGGATTAAACCAATTAAAGCAATTCCAAATGGGAAAATTAGATTTCTGGCAGCAATACTTGCAGAATCTAGATTTCCAACTGCGGGGAAAAACTTACCGCCAAGCTTTGTCGCTAAAAAAAGCGCTGTAACTATACTAACAACTACTATTGGCGAATATAAAAACCTTTTTTTAAACTTTGATTTTAAAATAAACTCTAGCCCAAATGCTGAGAGACTGGCAAGTGAAAAAACCAATAGGAAGATAATTCTTGAAGGTTGCATCGAAGAGATTAATGGCAGATTTAAAGTATAGGGAATTTTAGAAATTGGATTTTCGAGAGCAAAGAGGAGAGAAATAAGCGCAATAATTGCAAAAAACAATTTATTGCGATTTTGCGAGATTAACCCAAAAGTTGCAAAAATCAATGGAATGATTCCGATGAAACCAACGAATTCTGCCCAGTTCCAAACGCCCCAATAATTATAAGTTGTTGGATTTCCGAAAAAATCGGGTGCTACTATTTGTATTAAATGTTGGTAAGGTAAAAACCAATCTTTTTTTCCTTCGGCAAACGCTTGATCCACATCTCTATTGGACAAGTTAATAAATTCTAATGATGGCAACGCTTGCGGGGCCGAAATTAACAAACCTAGAATCAAAGCAATTATTACTGTTGATAAATGTTGAAGCTTTCTTGTTTTTGTTAGGAGAAAGATAAAATAAATAAAAAACGCCAATAAAACATAAAATGCTGTTTGCCAGTGACCGGATACAATAACTTGGAAGATGGAAAAGGTAAGAAGTAAAAAAAAGAATGGCGATAGTTTTTCGAAAAGCTTGTTTGTGCAAAAAAGAATTAACGGAAGCCACATCGCAGTTGCTACAATTGTTCCCCATGTAAACCAAGCAACAAAAAAACCAGAATATGATAGAACAAGCGCTCCAAAACTAGCAGCAACGGTTGAAAGCTTTAAACTGCGAAGAAACAAATACATAAATATCGCAGTAAGAATTAGCGGTAGAATTACTTGAATTACCCAGCCTATTTTAAAAGGTAAAATTAGAAAAAAAATATTAATAATTTGAAAAGGAGA
>CAYMGH010000113.1:0-2736 GCA_964389935.1 uncultured Gammaproteobacteria bacterium
CAAAATCACGATACCAATCACGCGGCAGAAGTCCTGCTAGAACTTTGAAACCGTCCAAAGGGTGAACAGGGATGAGATTAAAAACTCCCAGCAGCAGATTGATGAGAATTATGGGTGAGAGCAGTTGGTAGAAGCTGATAATTGTTAAATTTATATTGTTGGTAAAATACGCAATTAGATAAGGAAGCGAAAGTAGGATAGCTAAAATAAAGTTAGATAGGGCGCCGGCTACCGAAATAAGAGCCGAATCTTTTTTGACATTGCGAAGATTAAATGGATCAAAAGGGGTGGGTTTACCCCAACCGAAACCGACTAATAGTAGTGCCAGAGTTCCAATTGGGTCAAGGTGAGATCTGGGATCAAGAGTCAGCCGGCCGGCTATTTTAGCAGTAGGATCTCCAAGTCGGTAAGCAACAAGTGCATGGGCAGCCTCATGAATTGAAATAGCCGTTACCAAACCGATGATAAAGGCCAGAGCGGTTATCGGATTTCCTTGTAGAAGAGCTAGGATTAGCATAATTTCAGTATTAGGTATTAAGTATGATGTATTTAGGTTGTTTGAGCAATTAGATTTGTGTTATATTCTAACAGCTTTGGCGGCTAACGTAAAAAGACTAAAGACTAACGCAACTATTTTACGTTGGACCTTTAGCGTTAGTCCTTTAGCGTATTCATCATGCGTGTTTGCGAGCTTTGCGGCAAAAAATCTCTAATTCAAAAGTCCGGTGCTCACCAATATGGCGGAGGTTGGGCCATGCGCGCGACCAAAAAAAGGTTTGAGCGGCGCGTAAACTTGCACAGTACCAAAGTTACATACATGGGTGTTCGTCAAACTATGCGCCTTTGCACCAAATGTTTAAGGAGAGTTAAACAAGAGATGCAAAAAGCGCAAGAGAAGAAAAAAGAAATAAAACTTAGGAAAAGCAGCGAATCAGTACTAGCGTCTGCAGTTACTGCATAATTTTTTCTATTTTTGATTTTAAATTTGGATAACCGTTTAAGAATTCTTCAACTGTCATTGGTTTTTTCCCCTCCGGTTGAATTAAACCCCTTGGTAAAAATTTAACCCTAAAACTTTTAGCTTTTAACTTTTTACTTTTAACTTTAATTGTTGTCCAGACTCCCGGCCAAGGGTAAAACGCACGGATCATTCGATCGAGCTTTTCGCCCTTTGGCGGGTCGTTAACATCGAAATAGCCATCTTCTTTTGTAAATCTGCGAGTGTAAGATACTTTTTCAGCATTTTGCTTCTTTGCTTTAAACTCTTGAAAGTTATTAATAATTTTAATCAGCAGCCCTGCCCCCAAAGTATTCAAAGTTGTTAGTAGAGAATCCGTAGTCTCGTCCTCTCTAAGCATGTAAGGCTTATGTGCAAGCATGTCGCCAGCGTCGACTTCTTCTGCCATTTTAATGATTGTTACACCCGATAATTTGTCTCCAGATAAAATGGCTGCAGGTGCTGGAGCAGGTCCCCGATACTTGGGAAGGAGTGAATGGTGTACATTAAGCGACGCAAATTTTGGTATATCTAAAATTTCTTTGGGTAAAATCCGGCCGTAGTCAGCAACTACCAAGAAGTCAGGCCTTAAATCATTGATTAATTCAGCAGTTTTACTATTAGGTTTATCCGTTTCTATAAGATGAATTTTTTCGTCTGACGCAAAGTTTTTGACCGGATTGGGTGTGATTTCCCTTTTTCGCCCTGATGGTTTATCTGGTATGGTAACTATTGCAGATAGGTTGAATTTATCATGCAGTTTTTTACAAACTATTACTGAGTATTTCGTGTTGCCAAAAAAAATAATCTTCATGCATATGCTAGCTCTACAAATTGCTCCTTGCCTTTTTTGTTTTTTTCAACTTTAAATAATTTGCCATTTTGCCTGTGGACGTGGTCGATAAAAAGGGTACCGTTTAAATGGTCGATTTCATGTTGGATGATGCGGGCAGGCAGTCCTTTGAAGTGGCGAGTTGATTTTTTGCCGCGAACATCCTGCGATGAAAGATCCAGCTCTGCCGGTCTTGCAACATGACCATAAAGCTCTGGAACCGAAAGACAACCTTCCAGCATGGTTACTTCTTGATGAGACAATTTGACAATTTTAGGGTTCACAAAACCCTTAATTTTGTTTCTGATTCTGGCAACGAAGACTCTTTTTAAAACTCCGATTTGGACAGCAGATAGTCCCAACCCCGGCGGATCGATTTGGGCATCGAGCGTTTCGGCAAGATCGACAATCAGTTGTTGAAGACTCTGGTCAAAAGACTTAACTTCTTTGGAAACCTGTCTCAACGTTTTATCGCCATCGACAGTAGTAATAACTTTGCGTTTCATTTAGTTTAAACTTGTTGGCTCGACTGTGATTTGGATTTTTTTATCGACCTTTCTTAAGATAGGCGAAAGTTTTTGTATCGTCTTTTCCCGTTCTTCTAAATCGTACGAGCTCAACTTATATTTGATGATTATATTAAATTGAGGGTTTTTAGAAAAGAAGATTGGTTCATATGGGCATAATAGTTGGATAGTTGGATAGTTGGTCTTCGACTCTGAGAGTTTCAGACTCGAATGAGATAGTTGGATAGTTGATTTCAGATTAGCAAATATTGTGTTGGCTGACTTTTCAGTTTTTGTTCGGCTTTTGCCTTTGACGATTAATTTAACAAGGAGAGCAAAAGGCGGATAGGAGAGTGAACGGCACATTTTAAGTTGGTGTTCGTGAAATTTCTGGTAGTCAT
>CAYMGH010000114.1:0-2694 GCA_964389935.1 uncultured Gammaproteobacteria bacterium
CTTTGAGGCTTTTGGTGAGTACAAGAATGCCTTAGCAGTTTACCCCGTAGTCATAGCGTATTCGGTTTTTGGCGTAAGTGAATTTACGACAAGATTACCTCAAGCGGTACTGGGAGTTGCAATAGTTTTTTCGATGTATTTATTGGCTAAAGAGCTTTTTAGTAAAAAAATGGGGTTAATTAGCGCATTTTTTATGTCAACTATCCCATGGCATATTCATTTGAGTAGATTTAATATCGAAAGCCATAACTTTTATTTGTTGCTAATAATTTTAGGTACTACACTTTTACTTATTTCATATCGTAATAGATGGCAAAGTAAATTTTTAAGTCTGTCTGTAGTTAGTTTTGCTTTTTCATTTTATACGTATTTTGCTACCAGAATATTTACTCCATTGTATTTAATTGGTCTGATATTTATTTTCAGGAATGATCTAATAAAACTTATTAGATTCAAAAAGTGGTTATTTACCTATACATTAATTATTTTTATAGTTATTACTTTACCTTTTGCATTACATATGATTTCCGGTAAAGGATTTGCAAGATACAGACAAGTTCGGGTGGATAGTAAATTAGGTAGTTCAACTGTCTTAATGGAGAATAGGTTAAAACTTTATTTAGATCATTTTCTTCCAAAATTTGTTTTTGTTAAAGGTGATTCAGATTATCCTGGACAACTTTCGAATCGACTTTCTGTAAATGGAATTGGTTTACTTTATAAATGGCAGTTACCATTTTGGGCATTAGGGATCTTTTTTTTACTTGTTCAGAAAAATTTATATTTTACGCATAAAAAATGGGTCGTATTGTTGATGTTATTGCTTTTCCCATTGGGATCAGTACTATCAGACGCCAAAACGCCATATGCCACCAGATCAATAATTGGAGTCGTGCCATATACTCTTATTACTTCTTATGGTTTATACATGTCGCTACTTTTTTTAAAAAAGCTAAATATTGTTAAATTAAGATATTTTTTTATGACACTTTTTATTTTTGCTGTTGTTGTTATTAATTTATTTTATATGAACCGCTTCCTGAATCTATATCAAGCATATATTAACAGAGCCTATGGTTATATCGGTTTTCAATACGGTTCTAAACAGATTGTAAATTATTTTTTAGAGAACAATGATAATTTTCAACTAAAAATAATTTATAGTGGTTTTGATGGAACCGATGCGTTACTTAATTTCTATGGATTGGAAAACTGTAAAAATTGCTATAAATTTGATCCGAAACCTTGTGAGAGTGATATTTCGAAGCTTATAGCCGTTTCTGTTGACAATAAGGACGGATTCGATAAATCCTACGAAGCAACTTTAAAAGAAGTCATTTTTTATCCAAACGGAATCAAAGCTTTTGACATCTTTGAAGCTTTTTCCAAAAAATGTGATTAACTCCCGCTATTTGTGCTAAATATTACTGCTCCCCTCGGTTCACCTATGAATTTCCCATTCTCAAAAATAGTCTGGCCGCGCAGGACCACTTTCACTACTTTTGCGTGACCAATCATCCCTTTGAAAGGTGTCCAGTTACTTTTCGTGAAGAGATTATCATCTGAAATTCTGAATGTTTTTGAAGTATCTACTAGTATATAAGTATTGGGTTGATTTGGAAGTTTAAAAATTTTTCGGGGACTGGCGCTAGTCATTTCAATTAGTCTTTCGACCGTCAGCAGTCCTTTTTTTACAGCTGTTAACATCAATGGCAAAGTTGTTTCAAGTCCCGGAACTCCAAATTTTGGCTCTCTTTGATCAAACTTCTCTTCCAAAGTATGCGGTGCATGGTCGGTTGATATCATATCTATTTTATCTAAATTACGCCATAACTCTTGCTGATCTTCTTTTGAAAACAGCGACGGCTTCATAATGCCTAATGGCCCCAACCTCTTGACATTCTTTTTATTCAAAAAAAGGTGATGGGGGCAAACTTCACAGCTGATTTTAAGACCATCTTTTCTTGCGCGATTGATAGTGTTAAGTTGATTCATGGCAACGTGACATACGTGTAGTTTTTTTTTATATTTTTTGGCTAGTTTAATGGCAATATCAACTGTTTCCCCCTCCGCATGAACCATAATCGGAAGGTCACTTTTCCATGATTTGAATACTTCCTCCCTGCCCTCTGATTTATCGACAAGCAAGGGACCGGTTGTTGGATCCATATAAACTTTAAGGCCAAAAACTTTTTTATAAACCTGCTTGAAATATTTGACCGATTTTGCCGTTGCACCAAAGTTAAACCCCAAATCGCACCAAATTCTTCCATTTGCTCTTTTAATTTTATCTTCCAATGTTTCTGTATCTAGCGTTGGGGGTATATTGTTGGGCATGTCCAGAATTTGAGTGTAGCCTCCGGCAATTGCGGCCATAGTTCCGGTTTCAAAATCTTCCTTCTGCATACCCCCTGGCTCTCTCAAATGGACGTGAACATCAACCATGCCGGGCAGCTTAAGTAATTGATTACCCATTCTTAAATATACTTGATTTAATAATACCTACTTCACTTAACAAAAAAGTGAATACTGTCCAAAGACTTAGCAATCCATATCTAGACGACCGAACAAAGTTAATTGACGATGCCTCGGGAAAATATTTGCAAGGGACAGGAATTTCAGAGATATTGAATTGAAAAGAAAGAGCTGAGATTAGAATTTGTTGATCAAAAACAAAATCATCTGAGAATTTTC
>CAYMGH010000115.1:0-2690 GCA_964389935.1 uncultured Gammaproteobacteria bacterium
TGTTCTGTCGGACGAAGACAGTTGGTTAAACTCGTCGATGCTCATAATTTTTACTGTTTCCTTACTTGCTTTTTGCTCGAGCCCTTTTCCCTCTCGCTCACGTTTTTGTGCAGCTGTTAATGCTTCCCTATCTGCTTTTAATCTGTCACTAATTTTGTTTGCCTGCTTTAGTAAGTTTACATATTCAGCCTGTTTGGTTCTCCTAGTTTTATCATCGGTCTCTTTTCCAACTTCTTCATTCTTTTCTCTAGCAGCTTTTTGGGCTTCAGCGAGTTCCTCTTCATCCCCCTCAATAAGTGTTTCAAGATCATTTGCAGACGTCAGTTCTCTCTCAGTCTGTGTAAATTTCTCTTCATGCTGTTTTTCCTCTTGTTCTAAATCTGTCTTCTCTTTTTCGCCAGTTTTTTGTTCTGCAACACCTTCTACTATTTTTAATTGACTTTCTACTTTTGCTAAAGCATCCTTAGCAGCTCGTCTGTCTTTTGGGTCAAGTGCGTTTCTAGGCTTCAAGCTCACCTTTTTTTTCTTTGAGTTGATCTGCTGATAGTTTTTGAATGGCAGCAAACTCTTTCGCTTCATTCTCCATAGCCCGTTGTCTTTCAGCGTTAGTTGTGCTTCCTCCACCATCTCGTGTTTTTGGTTCAATTCCTTTACTTTCCATTACGTCCGTTATCATTTCTTTTTCCGCTTCCAAGATATCTATATCGTCTTGCACAGCGTTTATATCTGACAGCGTAGAAAGTCTATCCTGCTTGCGAGTTAACGAAGCAATTCGTTTTTCGACCGCACCGAGCCTGCCTTGGAGTCTATCCTCACTTAGTCGTTCAAATGTTTGATAGATTGCCTCCTCGTGATCTACTTGATCGGCGCGTGGTTGAGCAGCCGCTGTTTCTATTTGGGCTGCTGCTGCTTGTGGCTGGACAGGTCTTAATACCTCATCAGTTTCGTGAATTATCCTTGCATCGGGTGCAACAACGTCATCAACAAGAGTAGGATTGAGATCTCTAAGCGCCTCAAGACCTTCCTCTGGTTGAGATTCCGCTTGTCCCGGTTCTGCTGCCGCTGCGGCCTCAGCTTGCTCGGCAGCTTGCCGCTCGGGTGTTGTCGGATTAGGTTCTGGTGCTGCTCCGCTTGGCTGTTCCTCACGCCCGATATCAGGACGAGTGGGTGGGCGGAATTCAGGTAATTTCGCTGGTGGTCCGCCTCCGTCTGCCATTTAACCTCCTGCCTTTGCTAAACTTTCCAGTTTTCCTAAAAATTTAGCTTGATTTTTTACGATGAAGTCTTGAAATTCGTCGCCATTTAAGCTCAAATCCAAAGTCTTTTTGTCAAACATATCCCTGATATCTTTATCTTCCACCCCAAGGGCAGTCAGTCTATCGCCGACAGTATTGCTCTCAGCTTCGAACGGATTTTTATAATCCTCCGGCAATTCTTTTGCAGCAATAGTGTCAGAAAGAATTGCGGCGTTATCCTGTAGGAATTTGGCAAAGCTGGAGGCATAAACTTCTGTTTTTAAAATTTCTTCGGAAAATTTTTTGCCGGCCTCTTCTTTGGTTAGTCCAAGAGTCGCCAGCCTATCACCAATTGGAGTAGGTTTATCCGTTAATGCAGCTACAACATCACTTAGTACCAGTTGTTTCATTGGCAGTTTGCACTATTGCTGCGCTCGCAATTTTGTGCGCCTCGTCTATTTTGCCCGAGTCAATAGCGGCTAAAGCCAAGCGGTGAGCACTAAGCTCACGCGAGGTAGCCAGTTCACCCTTAATTTTAGTATACAATATGTTAAAGACCGGATATTTGGTGGAAAGATTTTTGTAAAAATCGGCAACAGTTTCTTCGTGCTTTTCGATCCTCTCGACCTCGGCTAATGTCAGTTTTGCCGCTTCGCGGGCCATTTCAACAGACAGTGTACCGGAGTTTAAATTTTTAATAATTACTTCCAGAACTTCTTTTTCGACCCGCTCTTTTGAGCGAGGCTCGCCTCCGGCGGCCTTTTTCTTGGCAGACAGTGCAGACTGATCCATCTAATTCTATCTTAGGCACGCTTAAGCATTAATTACAAGCGACCGCTTAACCATTGACCAAAGTTTGTCGGGTCTGCTATTATTTGTCACTATGGACCTTGGATTAGCCCAGGGTCAATGATGAGTACTATCGAATCATGCAGCAAATTCCGCTGAAAGCCCAGAGGCGTACAGTTTTGGGAAGAAAAGTTAAAAGCCTTCGTAGGGAAGGTCAAATTCCCGCGCACGTTTTTGGGCACAAAGTCAAAACCGAGCACGTGCAGGTTGTGGAAAGCGAGTTTATGAAAGTCTTTGAGAAGGCCGGTGAAACCGGAATTATTGATCTTGCTGTTGACTCGCGAAAGAAACCGGTGTTAATCAAAAACGTCCAGCTGCATCCGGCCACCGACAAACCACTCCATATAGATTTTTATCAGGTCAACTTGTCTGAAAAAGTTAAAGTTGATGTGCCGCTGGAAATAATTGGCGAAGCACCGGCCGCCCACAAGAAAATCGGTCTGCTGCTTACTCCGGTTTCGGAGCTGGAAATTGAAGCCTTACCTGCCGACCTTCCGGAAAATATCGAGGTCGATGTTTCCAAACTGGAAAATGTCGGTGAGGAAATTAAGGTTAAAGATCTTAAAGTAGATCGTACTAAAATCGAAATTCATGCCGATGAAGAAC
>CAYMGH010000116.1:0-2601 GCA_964389935.1 uncultured Gammaproteobacteria bacterium
GTTGTGGAGTCCGCAAGCGGACAAATCACTCCCGGAGAATCTACAACCACAATTAGGGTAACATCCCCTAGTACCCCTCTTCCAAATTACCAGCTAACAGTTGAAGAAGTAGCCTTCGGGGGGGGTGGCGGTTTCTGCGATCCAAGGGTCACAACACTTGACGTTGACATAGACAACCCAACTGTCAGTGACCCCAACGCCCCGGCAGAATTAGGCACAATCGTGACCGTTATCAGAAACATCATTAAGCTTCTGGTTCCTGTTGCTGCCATTGCCTTTTTCATCATGATGATTATCGGTGGAGCCCAGTTCATATTTTCCGGCGGCGACCCTAAGGCCGCAGCCGGTGCCAGAAGTACGCTCACGTATGCCATAATCGGCATTATTTTAGTCGTCGTCTCTTGGCTGATTTTGCTTCTTGTGCAAAACGTCACCGGTGTGGATGTCACAAGCGTTGTTTTCCCGACACTTCCGTAGACGGAATGATCAGAAAACTCGGATGACTCGGGTAATCAGATAAACCAGAAAGTCAGATAAAGTCAGAAATAACCAGTTCGCCAGTTCTGATGAAGTTTATTCAATCTCTTAGAAAGGATTTTGTACTTACTGCCGAGTTTATTCCCTTCCTCCAGAAGCCTTGGCACAACGATGATTATTGTTCTTAAGTGTGTTATTAATTCATCATTCGAACCAATCGCAATCATCTGAAATCGCTTAAATTCCTTCTCAGAATTCCTTTTTGCAAATTCTTCAGCTAGGTTTGCTGGGATCGACTTACCACATTTCTTGCATTGCCTTACAGAATCGTACTCTGCCATAGGTACTTTTTTGAGAAACTCATATAATTCTTTTAATAACTCGAGTGATTGTTTATAAACCTCTAAATCCGTTACGTCTCTGATCATGAGCAGCATTATAGCAGCTCTGGTTTTCTGACCATCTGGCGCACTGACCTTCTGATATTCTGATTCTCCGACCTTCCGAGTTTTCCGAGTCTTCTAAAGTCTTCAGTCTGATATACTTAAATTACGTGCCTGCATGAAATCCTTAGCTGCCAAGTTTTTCCGGTCAATTGTCATTTGTCAATTGTCAGTGGTTGCCATAGTCTTTTCCCTATTCACTGGCGTTGCCCATGCCCAAGCTCCTCCAGATCCTCGGCCCTGCGATGACCCGATCATACCAGACGAAGAAATTCTTACCCATCACTGGCTTGCTAATGAGAATAGAGAGCCACCGGCGCAACTGCATCGCCAAACCATAACTGTTGAAGGACCACGCGGCCCGGTTCACGTCAGAGAACCTATTTCGTTTACGGTCGACTTTTCCAAACTTGGAGCTCTTTTTGGCCCTACAAATTCTAACTACAACGAAGGCAAATATCAGGATAAGAACCACAAAAGTGCAAACGTGAGCGCGCTGGATCAGGTACAAATCAGCACCTACAATGGCCCCGGCCAAAAAGCCGGAAACTCGGTTATGCTCGACCTAATGCGCATTAAATACGTTTCTTATATCTGGGACTCGGAAAATTCCCATCTGCCGGAAGCATCAGACGAGATAACGGACACCAACGGTGACAACCCCAAAAGAATTCATGACATGGTCAACGATTACGGTTTGCCGGACTCCCAAGCTTCAACCAGCAACCCAACTCCGCCAAGGTTTGGCGGGGATGAAAATACTTGGGAAAATGGCTGGGGTAAATACTGGGCCAAAATCCCCACAACCTACGACGAATTTTATGAAGCTTACATTGCCTTCCGTGAAGAATCTCACACCAACGGAATCGACTATATTAAAAAAGTTACCGATGGCCTTTACTGCCCGGATTGGCTGCCGCAGGAAATCACCTTTGTAGTGCCTCACTATTTTCGAACCACCGCTACCTCCGGCCAAACAAACCAACTGTTGGTGCCTAAAGTTGCCCAATCGCACAATAGCAACGATCTAATTCTGGGGAATAAAGATGGCGCATTTTTGCAAGAGTACAGAACTTCCAATGGCATACTTGGCAAAATTATTGATGCTTGCTTAAAAGCTTTCCAAAATAACCCGGTTTCCAACGCCCTGAAAAACGTCATCAGTTCGGCAATAGACTTATTTGAACCTATCCCCAATGCTTTTGCCCAGAGTAATCGAAGTGATCCGCCTGACCCCAATGACTGCATAAGGGTATTGATTGAGGGCAAAGAGGGCCTGGACCCTTACTGCGCTTTCCCGCCTCAACTCAATGAGGGCTTAGAGTATACATGCGAAAATCAAATTGACCAGTATAAATTGGATACGGACAACCCAAATGTTATTTGTACCTTTACGATTTACTGGGAGCCAAAACACAACCCGATGATTATCCCTGATGATGACACTGAACCTAATGACTGGGACATATGTGTTGAGATTGATGACAATTTATATAGATGCTCGGTAGAAGTCTCTATCTGGCCGGTTTTCAAAATTCCCTGGACTACCGAATTTTGGAATAATACGCTATTTTCGGATATTAGAGATAATGAACCCTTTATAAGTTCTAGCGATTTCCAGAGAAAGGGCAAGCCCGGAACCTATTCTTTTTTTACCCCAATCACAATTTTTGAAACCAAA
>CAYMGH010000117.1:0-2583 GCA_964389935.1 uncultured Gammaproteobacteria bacterium
TGGTCCCAGACAGTTATCGCCAGTGTCAGTTGGGTTACATGCTTCATCTGTGGTGAATATTACTCGATCAAGCCTGACACCGGTTTCTCTACCAATTAATTTGACTGTATGAGTACCTGAAGTCAGAGTGACTGTAATTTTACTGCCATTGTCTCCATCTTTATAATCAACCCATGACCAGGTATTAGAACCAATTGGAGTATCGCCAACTGCAATTGCACAACCTGTATCAATTTGAAGATAGTAGGAATTGTTTGTTGAATCTGGAGCCATAATCCGGCTCCAAACCTTGTAACTTGCCTCAGATGTTAGGTCAATTGTCGTTGTTGCCACACCCAAATCAGTTGGTGGGCTAGAGCAAGGTGTTGTAACAGCAACTTTATTTGATTGATTAGAAGTATTACCATCTGCATCAAAGGCGACTAGATAATAAGTGTAAGTTGTTAAAGGGGCTACAGTTTTATCTTCATAAGAGGTAGTAGGAGAAGTTGCAATTTGAGTATCATTTCTAAATATCCTGTACCCTGTCACGCCAACATTATCAGTTGAGGCATTCCAAGAAAGATTGACTTGAGTGGGGGAAACAGCTGTTGCTGTTAAATTAGTTGGAGCTGTTGGTGGATGAGGTGTGGGGGTAGGGGTGGGAGAAGGCGCTGTCAAGCCTGATTCAAAGGCACCAAGGTCGGGAGCACTCCCAGAGTAGCTACCAGAAGGAATGGAGAAAGATACTGTCCTGAAGAGCCCTTGCCAAGAATAAGAGGCAGTTCCGGCGTCAATAGCCGGACTGCCGGCGGTAAGACGGTAATTGGAATCTAGCAAGGGATTTGCCAAAATAGTATTTGCTGTATCGACGTTACTGCCAGTAAAGTTGGTTCCATTAGAAAAGAAGAGATTGTAGGCAACACTTGATTTATTATCCACATTTTTAACTGCGATATTGGTGGTTTGGGTAAAGATATTGTTTAAAACCAGCATGTTATCACCACCGGTAATTCCGTGGTTATTACCGACAAAAGTATTGTTAATTGCCTGAACCTCTTCTCTGATGCTAGCTGCTTCGAAGTTTTGAATGGTCTTTTCGCAGCAAAGCAGTCCAAGTCCTGATTTAGAATTGTTTAAAAACAGGTTGTTTTGAATTAAAAAGCGGCGATTGGTATCTTGGTAATAATCAATAATTTGGACACCGTCTCCACCGTTTGCCTCAAACCGGTTGTTTTTGATAATATAATCTGCTGCATCTCCCGAGATAGAATCATCTTGGAGTCTAACCTCAATTCCATCGTCCCCACTTCTTAAGATTGTATTGCCTTCTATTAAGACATCATTGATCTGATTATCTAAATCTAGGCCATCATCGTTGGCATTTTCAAAGATATTGAATCTGTTGACGCCTCCGCTGCCGCGTTCGTACGATGCCAAATCTCTTGCACCAGTCAGATAAGAGTACTCAAGAGTATAGATGCTAAAGGCACTAACAGCACTGTCACCGTTTCTTATGGTAAAACCTATAATCTTTGGATTTCCTAAAACTCCTGAAGGAATCGAAACGCCTGCTGTGGCTCCCCCACCATCAATAATGGCGGTATTGTTTCTAGGATTATTGGCATCATAAGTTGTAGCCTGAAGAGTGACACCTTTGTTAAGGTTAACCGAACCATTATAGGTGCCAGGGGAAACTAATATGGTGTCTCCGGCTTGGGCGGCATTAACAGCTGTTTGGATAGATGTATAAGCGCAGCCGCTTGAACAAACTGTTAAGCTGGCTGCCTGAGCTGTTTTTATCTTCATCAGAGAAGAAATCACAAGTACTACAAAACCAAAAAGTAGTAAGCCCAGAATCAGCCTGATTTTAAGTTGAGTGATAATTATCATAATGGTTATTTACTGATTTTTTCGTACCTCGACCCAGATTTCAGTTTCTGCTTCTGATTCTGACGCTACTTCGAGATAACCTTTTAGATCCTCTTTTGCAATACTGGCTACTTGTTCACCTGTAGCATTGGGATCATTGGGGGGCTCAACATTCCAACCGTATTTTGGCAGTTCTTCAAGATACCACTTCATCACTTTAAGAACAGGATCAGAAGCTTTCCATTTTGCTCGGTATCCGATATCCAATTTAATTTCTGGGTTAGTTTTAGCAGAAGCTACTATACTTGCTCCTGGATAGACGGGAAGCTCAGGAAAACCAGGTATTAATTGCCCTTTTACTTCTGTAAAACTGGGATCAGTCGCTACTTCTTGGGTTTGTAATTCTGGTATCGCTTCATTAGTCGAACGCTGACCCGACTTTATAAACCATACCGTCAGGCCAATCGAAATTACTAATACTCCAATAATTATTAAAACTTTGCCATTATATTTTTGTAGCATAGTTCATCGCCGCCTAGAATTCATAAGCCCCCATATCAGGCGCTGAGCCTACCGGCACACTTCTCCCGTCTAAATCGGTGGTAAAGCCTGCAGTTACTGATTCGCTCGTTCCAGCATTGATAGCCGGACTGGTTGATTGAAGGTGAAGGTCACCAGCTCCCGCATCGACAAACTTTGGGTCACCGGTTTTGCTGTTTGCGCCAAGCGAAA
>CAYMGH010000118.1:0-2556 GCA_964389935.1 uncultured Gammaproteobacteria bacterium
CTACACAGGCGAAACTTCTATTTAAGCATTTAAAAAAACAGAAAATTCCCGCTGAATATATTTCATTCCCAATTTACGAATCCACTTGGGGCAAGTTGGTAAGGCGCTATCTTGACGGCGAATTTGGTGATGTTGGTGATGTCAGCCCCTATTTAGCCTGTGTTTTTTACGCAGGTGATAGGCTGGCTGTTTCCAAAAAGATTTTCAGATGGCTGAGTGCTGGTAAAGTTGTTGTTTGCGACAGGTATACAGGTTCGAATATTGCTCATCAGGCGGCAAAAATTAAAGATCCCCACTTCACTAAAGTTTCGAGGGGCAAGCAAAATGAAAGGGAAAAGTTTGTCCAGTGGCTTGAGAAATTCGAGTACGAGATAAACAAGATTCCGAGAGAAGATAAAGTTATTTTGCTTTCGGTGCCGATTAGTTTTTCGCAAAAGTTAATGAAATCAAAAAAGAAAGATATTCATGAGCGAAACAAAAATTATCTTGCGGGCGTTGCGCAAATTTATGAAGAGCTAGAGAGAAAGAGGGCTTATTGGAAGAAAGTTGAATGTGTTGAGAATGGGAAATTGTTAAGTAGTGAGGAAATTCACAAAAAAGTCTTAAGGTTACTAGACCTATAAACTTCTCCAGCTTAAAAGCTGGAGTTTTCTCAAGTTTACATGAACTCTGCTGGAGAAGTATGTATTCTCTTGCTTTCATCTTCGACATAAATGTCGAAGTTTCCAGCAGAGTGAATATAAAAAGGACGGACCCTAGAAGAGCTTTTGCAGTAGTCTAAATGGTTAATCAAGCAAATCAATCAAATGAAAAATTTACTAAAGAAGAGGGGTATTTTATTTCTCCGTTTTTTACAAACCTCGATAAGAATGTTTTTGCCGCCAAATATTTACCAAGCGAAGTTTTAGGGGCGCTGGCTTCGCGATATTCAAGAAGTAAAAAAGGGGTGCGCAGGCTTTTCTTTGACGAATATATTAAGCCGATTTTGGAACCAGACCTGGGGGGTGCTAACAGGAAATCAATTCGCGAGGCAGAAATAATGCGCAAAGAATTGGTTTCCTTTGTTGACTATCTGCACCAGCATGGTGGATGGGAAGCGGTAGTCAACAGCACTCGGGCAAGGGCATTTTTTAGCAAGTGGCTGGCAGCGTACGGTGACGATTCAATTGCCCAGATGGCCGGTGCGCATTTGTTTTGCGAAAATACCTCGATAGTTGCCACAAAATATTTGGAGGATTTCAGAATTGGTTTCGCGCCGCTGGAAAAATCCACAAGGTATGTAAGGTTTGACGAAAAAATCGGCGGAAGATGGATTTATTTTGTTGACCCGGATCTGGCTAAGTCTAAATACGGGCGTGATTACGTCAGGCTTTTGAATTTGCTTTTTAGCAGATATTCAAAATCGATTGAACCGCTTCTTAAATATTTAGGGCGCAAATATCCGCAGGAAAAAGATCAGAGTGACCGGGCTTATCTTGAAACTATGAACGCCAAAACCTACGATGTGCTAAGGACTTATTTACCGGCAGCGACCTTAACCAATGTAGGTTTTTTTGGCGTTGGACAAGCCTTTGAATATGTAATTACCAAATGTCTAGCATCTCCATTAGCTGAGTTAAGGAGTTTAGCAAAACAGGCTCAAATTGAACTTAAAAAAGTTATCCCTTCAATGGTTGAAAGGGCGACCTCCCCTCGAGGGAAAATTTATCAGCGATACGTTGAATCAACAGAGAAAAATCTGGAGAAAATAGTTCGTAAGTACAAATTAGGGGCTGAATCCTTGCGAGGGTTGAACCCTGATATTAAGTCTGGAGTGGATTTAGTCGAATATGATTTAGATGCGGAAGTTAAGATCGTTGCTGGTCTTCTTTATAAATATTCAAACTTATCTGCTGCCGAAATTAAAAGAAGAGTTGAAAAGTTAACAACAAAAGAAAGGCTGGAGGTTATTAAAACTTCTGCTGCGAGGCGGCAAGTCAGGCAGCACAGGTTGGTTCGCGCCTTTGAAAACACTTATTATAAATTTGATATTGTGGCTAATTTAGGCGCATATCGGGATTTGCACAGGCACAGGATGCTAACGCAGGAGCGGCAAAGATTTACGACCGAACTTGGATTTGATGTTCCGCAGGATTTGATATCTTCAAAACTTGACGGGGCATATATTGATGCTGCTAAAAAGGTTGATAATTTTTACCGAAGAGTTTCGCGAAAATATCCGGAACAAGCCCAGTATGTTGTTATGTTAGGCAATAGAATTCGCTGGTACCAATGGCAGAATTTGCGTGAGCTTGCGTGGGAAGCGGAACTGCGAACCGGACCGCAGGGGCATCCGGATTATCGGGTTGTGGAGCAGGAAAAGGTGAGATTAGTTGCTGGAGTTCACCCGACTTTGACAGCAGCCTTGAAATTTGTGGACTTTAAGAGCTATGATTTAGCTCGCAGAGAGAGCGAGAAGAAAATTGATAAGAAGTTAGGCTTGACAAAATAGTAAATTAAGATCTAGAATTTAGATAAATAATGTAGCTGGATTTAGCTGTCCAGCTTTTTTGGTGG
>CAYMGH010000119.1:0-2554 GCA_964389935.1 uncultured Gammaproteobacteria bacterium
CAGCATATTATTTTCCCAGAAAAAATTATATTTTGGGCAAATGGCTAAAGCATGGTGGCTTTTGGCCTGACTATGTTCCTAAATTATTTAAAAAAGAAAAACTTCGAGGCTGGACGGGAAAGGTTCATGAAAGCCCAGTATTTAGTGGCGAAAGCAGTAAATTAGTAAATCCGATTGAGCATCTAAGTGCAAGAAGTTTAAATAAAATGTTGGAAAAGACAATTAAGTGGGCAAAAATCGAGGCAGAACTCGCCAGAAAATCGAATCACCCCAAAGTCAATATTGCAAGAGTTATTAAATCATTTATAAATGAATTTATATCCAGATATGTATTAAAGCTTGGGTTATTAGATGGGGTACAAGGTTTAATACAGGCGCTATATCAAGCTTATCATCGTTCAATAATGCTAGTTTACCTATGGGAAAAACAGAGAAATATCGAGGAGGAATTTAAGACAATTAAAAATGTTTAAATACCTATTGCCATACGATGTTTTCGAAAGACACAAAAAAATAGGTACTTACATAAAACGCAATGAGACTGTCGTCGATGTTGGAGGAGAACTAAACCACCTGGCACAGTTTTGCCTACCAGGTAAAATTGTCGTAGCTAATTTAACAAGTGGAGATGTAATAATAACTAAAGATGCATTGCCGTTTAAAAAAAAATCTTTCGATGTAGCTTGTGCAATTGATGTGCTTGAGCACATACCAAAAAAAAATAGAAAAAAATTCATAGAGAGACTAGTAAATATTGCATCGAAAAAAGTGGTTCTTTCCTTTCCAGTTGGCACTATACGACATAGAATTTACGAAAAAGAAACCCAAGACTGGCTTATTCAAAAGGGTATAAATGTGAGTTATTTAAAAGAGCATATAAGGTATGGCTTGCCAGAAAAAAGTGAGATAGAAAAATTAGTTGAAGGTTATAGATACGAAATAACATACGCGGGGAATATTACCCTGAATATGATTTTACTTAGAATATTCTTGCTTGATCCTAAAATTAAATATTTAAGAAGAATAATTTATTCAATAAAAATAATTTTTAATTTTCTAACAAATGAAATCCTGTATTTAATTTTAATTGACAAAGAGTATTCAGAGTCTGTTAATAGGGCATATTTAATCATCAAAACAGTGCGATGAAAATTGGTTTCTATAGCCCTTATCTTGACACCTTCGGCGGGGGAGAACGCTATATGCTCACTCTCGCCTCTCATCTGGCGAAGAGAAATGACGTGGATATTTTTTGGGATGATCAAAGTATTAAGCCTCCTCTGGCCCGTTTTCTGAAAATTGATTTAAGTAAAACCAATTTTGTTGACAACATATTTAAAGTTTCACACAGTGATAGATATTTCAAAACACGAATTTATGATTTAATTTTTGTTTTGTCAGATGGCAGTGTTCCACTAACATTTGCAAAAAGAAACATTCTGCATTTCCAAGTCCCCTTTAAATTTTCAAAATTATCACTCGGAACAAAGTTTAAGTTCAAAAAGTATGATTACGTAATTGTCAACTCACAATTTACCAAGAAATTTATCGATCTAAGTTTTAATGTTGACTCGAAAGTGATTTATCCGCCAGTAGATATTGAATCTATTAAACCCGCAACTAAAGAAAAAATTATTTTGTCAGTTGGTCGGTTTAGTGCTCACCAGCTTCATCCAAAAAAGCAAGAAATTCTAATTGATGTTTTTAAAGAACTCTATAAAAGTGTAAAAGGATGGAGGCTTTATCTTGCGGGCCAGGCAAAAAAAGAAGATCAAAAATACGTTAGAAGATTAAAAAAAATGGCAAGAGGTCATGCTATTAAAATTACTGAAAATATAAGTTCTGAGAGCTTAAGAAAATTATACGCAAAAGCATCTATTTACTGGCATGCAACTGGTTTTGGGGAGGACGAAGAGAAAAACCCGGAGAGGATGGAACATTTTGGAATAGCCACGGTAGAAGCTTCAGCGGCTGGATGCGTACCGGTTGTAATAAATAAAGGAGGCCAAAAAGAAATAGTTGATGACGATAAGACAGGTCTCTTCTGGGAGACTAAGACTCAACTATTCAATCAAACTTTAAATTTAATTAATGATAAGGCAAGATTTAGAGAAATTTCTAAAAATGCCATTAAAAATAGCATGAGATTTAGTCAAGAAAAATTTTTCAGAGAATATGAAAAAATTATTTACTAAACTAAATCTCAGAGCCGTTTTAGCCCCATTTATAATTTTATTGTTTTTTGCTCCAAATGTTCTACAAGGGAAAGTGCCTATACCTGCAGATTCTTTACTCAGCTTGTATCATCCATGGAGAGATCAGTCTTTCGGAGGCTATGCAGCTGGCAAGTTTCCTGCAAAAAACCCACTGATAACAGATCCTATTCTCCAATCATTCCCGTGGTTGAAAATTGTTGTCGAAAATTATAAACGAGGGAATCTCCCTCTATGGAATCCTTACAGTTTTTCAGGTCAGCCCCTTTTGGCTAATATACAGTCGTCTCCTTTTCAAATTATTAATATTTTTTTTCTAATTTTACCTTTTAAAATAGGCT
>CAYMGH010000120.1:0-1612 GCA_964389935.1 uncultured Gammaproteobacteria bacterium
CCGGAAATTGATATGGCCCAAAGTTATTTGAACAATTCGAGATTGTAATAGGAAGCTTGTAGGTTTCAAAATATGCCCTCACTAAGTGGTCAGAAGCCGCCTTTGATGCAGCGTAGGGACTGTTCGGATGATAGGGCGTTTCTTCGCTAAATTTTTCTTGGGAATCAAGAGTTAAGGTACCGTATACTTCGTCCGTTGATACGTGATGGAACCTTGCTACTTTAGATTTTAAGGCAGCGTCCAGCAGAATTTGAGTGCCTAAAACGTTCGTTGTAATAAAAGGGGCCGGGTCAATAATTGATCTGTCTACGTGTGATTCGGCGGCGAAATTAACTATGACTTCAACTTCCCTGATAGCTTTTTCGACATCTTTTGCGCTCGCAATATCACCTTTTACAAATGTATAATTGGGATTTTTTTCGATACTTTTTAAGTTGTCACGATTACCAGCATAGGTTAATTTGTCGAAATTGATAACTTTATCATCCGGATGATTTCTAAACCAATAGTGAATAAAGTTTGAACCAATAAATCCGGCTCCGCCTGTAACTAACAGTTTCATAATTTACTTGGATTCTTTTTTTATTTCCTGGGCGACTATGGTATTTGCCTTAAGAAGCTCGTCGAATGAGGTACCAGCATCTACCCACCAATTGGAAAGTATTTTGCAAATCATAGTCCCTTCCCTTACATAATTATTGTTTAAATCAGTTACTTCAAGTTCTCGCCTGCTTGACGGTTTTTGCTTTTTAATAAAATCGAAGACTCGGCTGTCATACATATATATGCCAGTTTGGCCAATTTGAGATTTGGGTTTATTTGGTTTCTCCTCAATTGAAATTACTTTTCCATTCTTGACCTCGATAACTCCATATTGCTTACTTTTAGTTGCCATATTTTTGCCGTATACGACTGCTCCCCTTTCTTTCTTTTTAAACTCTTCAACATCTTTTTTAAGGGATTCTGTAAATATATTGTCGCCGAGTATTACTAAGATTTTGTCATCGTCGGCAAAATCTTGTGATAAGTTGATTGCTTGAGCTATGCCACCTGCTTCTTCCTGAATTTCATAAGAGAGACGAAGCCCGAAATCT
This sequence comes from uncultured Gammaproteobacteria bacterium, assembly GCA_964389935.1. GTDB lineage: Bacteria > Patescibacteriota > Microgenomatia > Curtissbacterales > GWA2-41-24 > WO2-FULL-40-11. Next base: position 1,095 of record CAYMGH010000120.1, read on the forward strand.
TTGCCGCTTTTAAGTAAATTAATAAAAGCTCCGCTGTGATTCGGACCAGTAACTATCAACACGTCCTTGATTCCTGCCCTCGCCATAGCCTCGAGCGGATAAAAAATCATGGGTTTATTGTAGATCGGGAGTAAGTGTTTATTTGTAACCCAAGTTAGAGGCCGGAGACGGGTTGCATTACCACCGGCTAGAATAACGCCTTTCATGAAGATGAGAATATTATATAATAAACTACACCTTGGCTTAATAAAGCAGTAGATCTCTCCAGTATGTTATTACCCCACAGCTCGGAAGTATGTAATCACTAATTTAGTATTCAACACAACTGTAAGAAGTGGGAATTCCTAAGTCGTGTACCCTATTTTGAGCGAAGCGAGAATCAAAATACTTCTTGCTTCACATCTTGAGTATTTTATTTAGGTTCAAAATAACATTTACTCCCAAAGAACAGATTAAACTATTCTTGGGTCATCAAAAGGGCAAGATTAGAATACTGGATGACGGGGAAGATTGCAACA
>CAYMGH010000120.1:1622-2541 GCA_964389935.1 uncultured Gammaproteobacteria bacterium
TTGTAACCCAAGTTAGAGGCCGGAGACGGGTTGCATTACCACCTGCTAGTATTACACCTTTCATTATTGAGTAATTATATCAAGAACGATAATTTAGAATCTCTAGTTAGCATTAGATGACCTTTGCCGTTTTTCTTGTGCGCCATGGAAAAAGGGAAATATAAACTAGCACTATTCTCGGCATAATCCTTAATATTCTCTAGGATAGTTGGTACTACATAATTATCAATCCATCGGATTAGTCCAGAATCTTCAGCAGCTAAATTTTCAACCAATAGAATATAATGATTTACCGCAATTAATCCTTTCTTTGTAATGCGCACACCTCTTGATTTACGATCAAAACTTATTAAGCTATTGGCTCGAAGACTATCAATGTAAATCTGAAATAAAGTTGCATCTATATCTAAACTTTTTTTTAGCACTCCAATATCCATTGTTTCCTCAGATGATAATTTTCTAAGTAGGTTGGCACGGTGTAATGACCCTGGGCTCTCTTGCTTCTGGATATTTCTTGACGCTCCTAATATTCCATACAAACTGAAAGCGAAATTGCGTTCAAACCATAATGCTAAAGCAGCCGCACGAACACCAAAGCTAACACCGTTTGGTGTTAGCTTGTAACCGCTATGTTTTTCATAACCCAAAGGATTTGTTACATATTCCTCTGATACTAAGCCATTGGGAAACAAGCTGTTTTCACAATGCTTCTTACTTACTCTACTTCTTTTCAGAAAAGTATTTGCAAAGACTTCTTTAAACTTCTTATTTAACTCTTTAATAGTTAGGGAGCCACCATGTCTTGAAATAAGTAAAAGAGTTATTGCTTTAATACCTATATTAAAAGAGCTAAATATCGCAGCTTCCCTCTTACTTACTTCAGTTGGGAATTCAAAAAATTGTTCTCGAGAGCCAAGAT
>CAYMGH010000121.1:0-2533 GCA_964389935.1 uncultured Gammaproteobacteria bacterium
ATTCGTGGGGAATAGCAACATTAAGTGAAAAGTTAAAAGGTAAAAGTCAAAAGTTGCTTGTTGAGAAGCATGTCGGAGCGATTGGTGAGACCCAACTTAACTTACCACTCGATATTCACTCATCACTAGCCCTTGGCCATACTCGCTGGGCTACACATGGAGGGGTGACGGTCGCAAACGCGCATCCTCACTTAGATTGTGCCGGCCAGATTGCCGTTGTTCACAATGGGATTGTTGAAAATTACCAACAGTTGAAAGCAGAACTTCTTCGAAAAGGGCATAAATTTATTTCAGACACCGATACTGAAGTCATTGCACATCTAGTAGAAAACTACATCGGGTACCCTGGGTACCCTTCAAAGGAGACTCCTTTGAAGAGGGTGAGGGAAGCTTTTAAAAGGTTAACAGGGCTAAACGCCATAGTCATAATGGCATACGGGCAATTGATTGCTGCTAAAAGTGGATCACCGCTGGTAATCGGAATAGGTAAAAGTGAGTTTTTTGTGGCTTCTGATGCGTCTGGAATAGTCAAACAAACAAAAAAGGTAGTGTTTTTAAAAGATGGCCAAATGGCGGTTTTGGGAGATGATTTAAAAATCATTGATCTTGCAAGCGGAAGAAAGCTCAAGTCTGAAACAATTACTCTCGATTGGAAATTTGAGGAAAGCGAGAAGGGTAAGTATAAGCATTTTTTCCTCAAAGAAGTTTTTGAACAGCCAAAGGTTTTGGAAAATATTGCCGTCAATTCCTTAGCTCAAGCTGTCAAAATGTCCGATTTGGCAAAAAGTGCTCACGGAATCTTTTTTATCGCGTGCGGATCGGCTTCTTATGCGGCACTTGCCGGAACGTATCTTTTTTCCAAACTTGCGAAAAAACACGTAAATTTCACAATCGGGTCGGAATTCAATTATCTGGAAGACTACATTGGTCGTGGGACTCTTGTTATACCAATTTCCCAAAGCGGAGAGTCAGTAGACGTTATACAGCCGGTTATGAGAGCAAAGGCAAAAGGAGCAAAAATAGCTGCAATCGTAAACGTTCTTGGTTCTACTTTATATAGGGAATCCGATTATAAATTATTGCTTGGGGCAGGCGTTGAAAAAGCGGTAGTTGCTACCAAAAGTTTAACGGCAATGATAGCCCAAGTGTTACTAATTGCTTATTCTTTAATTGGTAAGCAGAAAGTGGCTCAGGAATTACTTTTGGGTTCTGCCAAGGATGTTGCCAGGATTTTAGAAAATAAACAGGCAACTAAAATTCAAAAGGTTGCCAGTAAGTTAAAAAATAAGAATCACGTATATGTAATCGGCAGGGGACTTTCTTATGCAACGGCACTTGAGACGGCATTAAAGCTCAAGGAAGCCACATATATACATGCCGAAGGATTCGCAGGGGGAGAGCTGAAGCACGGGGTGATTGCGCTTATTGAAAAAGGCACGCCGTGTATTGTTTTTGCTCCAAACGATGAAACTTTTTTGGAGATAATTTCCAATGCTGCGGAAATTAAAGCGCGCGGTGGCTATATTATCGGTATTGGTCCAAAAAATAATGAAATCTTTGATGATTTTTTGGAAACCGGAGATTTTGCTGAGGCGACTATGATTTCGCAGATTGTGGTAGCCCAAATGCTTGCCTATTATATTGCGCTCGAGAAAGGGATTAATCCGGACATGCCTCGTAATCTTGCCAAAAGTGTGACGGTTAAATAGTGTTTCGGTAACTAATTACAGATCACTACTTACTTGAAATCCGAGTGAGTTAAAACGGTTTAAAATTGTATACAACAGTTCAATAGTTTGAACTATTGAACTAAAATCTATTTCTTAACATTTTTCGTATAAATAGTTCCTTGCCAAGTCTCCTCTTTCTTTCATAAGCTGCGCTTTTATAGAGTTTTGGAGGGGACAAGTTTATAAGAATTTCCTCGATCTTATCAAAGAACGCTGCTTTTTTCTGATCATTTAGGACCTTATTGGCCATTTTTTGATAGCCACCACTTTTTCCATGTTTTAAGAAATAAGAAACGTTCATAATGGTAGGTCTTGACACTTTCAGGGTGTGATCTATTTGATCGTATGTGTAACCTTTCGTAAGCAAAACTGCGATTGCCAAGCGTTTTATAAGCATAATTTTTTCTGTTGGGGATAGTAGATCATCAAGGAAATTTTTAATATCTAATTGATTGTCTAAATCGGCGATCGATTTAATAAAGATGTTGAATATATAGTTCTCAAGCTCTTTATCTAAATATCTTCTAGATACTTTCGTCATTACAGTTCAATAGTTTGAACTATTGAACCAAATCTGTCAAGCTACAAAATAACTTTGCTCTGAATAAGTTTAATTAACAGCTAATATGTATAATCAATAAATAGAATGAGACTTAACGCTAGGCAACTAAGGGCGGGTCGGCCGACCAAGTCTGACCTGGCTAAAATTAAGCGCAGGCAGATCTACATTATCTGTGACAATATTTTGGATGCTTTTAATATTGGCTCGATATTTCGCTTAGCAGATGCGGTAGCCGCTGCCA